>NZ_VRVH01000093.1:0-15040 GCF_008040095.1 Methylobacterium sp. WL6
GGGCTGGGAGGCGGCGGTCCGTGCCGGCCTGGCGCAGGGGCGGCTGCTGCCGCCGCCGAGCCGGATCGCGGCGACGCTGTGGGAGCTCGCCCGCTCGGGCGACCTGTGGATGCACGTCTCCGCGACGCTGGTGCGCGTCGGCCTCGGCTTCGCGCTCGGCGCGGCGGCGGGGATCGTCGCGGGCGCGCTGACCGCGACCCTGCCGACCCTGCGCCGGCTCGTCGACCCGAGCCTGCAGGCGTTGCGCGCGGTGCCGTCGCTCGCCTGGGTGCCGCTGTTCATCCTGTGGTTCGGCATCCTCGAGACGCCGAAGGTGATGCTGATCGCGGTCGGGGTGTTCTTCCCCGTCTATGTCGGGGTCGCGGGCGCCATCGCCTCGGTCGACCGCAAGCTCGTCGAGGTCGGGCGGATCTTCCGGCTGTCGCGGGCGGCGCAGGTGCGGCGCATCCTGCTGCCCGCGGTGCTGCCGGCCACCGTCACGGCCTTGCGCACCGGCCTCGGGCTCGGCTTCCTGTTCGTGGTCGCGGCCGAGCTGATGGGAGCGTCCGAAGGTCTCGGCTACCTGCTGATCGACGGCCAGCAATTCTCCAAGCCCGAGCAGATCCTCGCCGCGATCATCGCCTTCGCGGTGGCGGGCAAGCTCGCCGATGCTTTGCTGGTGGCGCTCACGACCCCGCTGGTGCGCTGGCAGGACACGGCGCGGGACGCGCTCTGATCACGATCGCCACGGGACGCGCTCCGACGGGAGACGCGTCGGGTTTCGCGCTCGGGGCGCGTCGCCTCAGTCCTGGTCGGGCTCGTCGGTCTCGGCCCGGTCGCGATCGTGGACCGGGCGCGGGTGCGTCGTCACCGGCGGGAACAGCTCGGCGAGCCCGGCGGCCACCCCGTAGAGCACCGGATCGGACCCGGGCCCGGAATGCGGCGGGTGGAGATCGCTCTTGACCATGGAATTCGTCACCTTCGGCGCCCTATTCATCCCGTTGCCAGCGCCGTCGTAAGCCTGACGGACAGCTCCAAGACTGCCCTTAGGGCTTGTCAAGTCGTGCTTTGGTCCAGGGTTTCATGCCGGCGAAAAGAAAGTTTCGGTGTGCCCGTCGATGGTTGCAGACGACCGCGGGCCGAACCATCCGAGGGTTGAGGCCGGGATGCGAACCGGTAGTTTATTGCACGGCAGCATGACGTGCACTCCGAGGCTCCGTTCTGTTGCGGTGCAGCATGACAAATCGGACGCGTTGAAAATGCCGCGCTCGTGGGTTCGTCCGTAGGGAAGCAGAGGGCCGGACCCCCGATTTCGACAGAAGACCTTTGTCGAGCGACCGATCTGCACGATTGAACGCAATCGGCATTTCTGTTCCAGTCGCCACTTAGAACGGGAACAATCTGGGCAGGAAATCATGCCGCGTTTCGAGCCTTGGGATGCGCAGCGCGCTTCCGGGATCATCGCCGAGCACCGTCACCTGGAAGGCGCCACCCTTCCGATCCTGCACGCGCTGCAGGAGACCTTCGGCTACGTCGATGCCGGCGCGGTGCCGCTGATCGCCGATGCGCTCAACCTGTCGCGGGCCGAGGTCCACGGCTGCATCACCTTCTATCACGACTTCCGCGCCCACCCGACCGGCCGGCACGCGGTGAAGCTGTGCCGCGCCGAGGCCTGCCAGGCCATGGGCTCGGACCGGCTGCACGCCGAGATCCTGTCGCGCCTCGGCACCGGCTGGCACGGCACCACCGCCGACGGGAACGCGACGGTCGAGCCGGTCTACTGCCTCGGCCTGTGCTCCAACGCCCCGGCGGCGCTGGTGGACGGCGAGCCGATCGCACGCCTCACCGCCGACAGCCTCGACGCGGCCCTCAGCGAGGCGCGCGCATGAGCACCCCCATGAGCATCACCCTCTACGTCCCCCGTGACGCCGTGGCCCTCGGCCTCGGCGCCAACCGCGTCGCCCGCGCGCTGTTCTCCGGCGCCGAGCGCCGCGGCCTCGACGTGTCGATCGTCCGCACCGGCTCGCGCGGCCTGTTTTGGCTCGAGCCGATGGTCGAGGTCGCGACCCCCGAGGGCCGCGTCGCCTACGGCCCGGTGACGCCCGCCGACGTCGACGCGCTCCTCGATGCCGGCCTGGCGGAGGGCGGCGACCACCCGCTCCGCCTCGGCGACCCGGAGGCGATCCCGTTCCTGGCCCGCCAGCAGCGACTCACCTTCCACCGCTGCGGCGTGATCGATCCGGTCTCGGTCGACGACTACAAGGCCCATGGCGGCTATCGCGGCCTCGAGGCCGCGTTGCGGCTCGGCCCCGAGGGCACCGTCGGCGAGGTCCGCGAATCCGGCCTGCGCGGCCGCGGCGGCGCCGGCTTTCCCGCCGGCATCAAGTGGAACACGGTGATGCTGGCGCAGTCGCACCAGAAATACGTGGTCTGCAACGCCGACGAGGGCGATTCCGGCACCTTCGCCGACCGGATGATGATGGAGGGCGACCCCTTCAACCTCATCGAGGGCATGACCATCGCCGCCGTCGCCGTCGGCGCGACTCGGGGCTACATCTACCTGCGCTCCGAGTACCCGCAGGCCTTCGCGACGCTGAAGGAGGCCATCGCCAACGGCATCGCGGCGGGCGTCCTCGGCGACGACGTGATGGGCTCGGGCAAGAGCTTCCACCTCGAGGTCCGGCTCGGCGCCGGCGCCTACATCTGCGGCGAGGAGACCTCGTTGCTGGAGAGCCTCGAGGGCAAGCGCGGCATCGTCCGCGCCAAGCCGCCGATCCCGGCGCTGAAGGGCTTCCTCGGCCAGCCGACGCTCGTCAACAACGTGATGACCTTCACGGCGACGCCCTGGATCCTGGAGCACGGCGCTAAGGCCTACGCCGATTACGGCATGGGCCGCTCGCTCGGCACCCTGCCGATCCAGCTCGCCGGCAACGTGAAGCACGGCGGGCTGATCGAGACCGCCTTCGGCATCACGCTGCGCGAGGTGATCGAGGGCTACGGCGGCGGCACCTTCTCCGGCCGGCCGGTCCGCGCGGTGCAGGTTGGCGGCCCGCTCGGGGCCTACTTCCCCGATCACCTGCTCGACACGCCCCTCGATTACGAGGCGATGGCGGCCAACAAGGGTCTCGTCGGCCACGGCGGCATCGTCGTGTTCGACGACACCGTCGACATGGCGAAGCAGGCCCGCTTCGCCTTCGAGTTCTGCGCCACGGAATCCTGCGGCAAGTGCACCCCGTGCCGCATCGGCGCGACCCGCGGCGTCGAGACGATGGACAAGGTCATCGCCGGGATCAGCCCGGAGAGGAACCTCACCGTCATCGCCGACCTCTGCGAGGTCATGACCGACGGTTCGCTCTGCGCCATGGGCGGGCTCACGCCGATGCCCGTGATGAGCGCGATCACCCATTTCCCCGAAGACTTTTCGCGCGCGGGCGACCTGCCCGTCGCGGCGGAATAGGGAGGCGTCCATGGCCCTCATCAAAGAGATCGACTACGGCACCCCGATCCGCGTCAGCGATCAGACGGTGACGCTGAGCATCGACGGCATGGACGTCACCGTCCCGGCCGGAACGTCGGTGATGGCCGCCGCGATGACGGCGGGCACGCAGATCCCGAAGCTGTGCGCGACGGACTCGCTGGAGCCGTTCGGCTCCTGCCGCCTCTGCCTCGTGGAGATCGAGGGGCGGCGCGGCACGCCGGCCTCCTGCACCACGCCGGCCGAAAACGGCATGGTGGTGCGGACGCAGACCGACAAGCTCGCCAAGCTCCGCAAGGGCGTGATGGAGCTCTACATCTCCGACCACCCGCTGACCTGCCTGACCTGCGCCGCCAACGGCGACTGCGAGCTGCAGGACATGGCCGGGATCGTGGGCCTGCGCGACGTGCGCTACGGCTACGACGGCGACAACCACGTCGTGCCCACCGCCGAGAAGTACCTGCCGAAGGACGAGTCGAACCCGTACTTCACCTACGATCCGTCGAAGTGCATCGTCTGCAACCGCTGCGTCCGCGCCTGCGAGGAGGTGCAGGGCACCTTCGCGCTCACCATCGAGGGCCGCGGCTTCGACAGCCGCGTGGCGGCCGGCAACACCAACTTCATGGAATCCGAGTGCGTGTCCTGCGGCGCCTGCGTGCAGGCCTGCCCGACCGCGACGCTCCAGGAGAAGTCGATCCACGAGCACGGCCAGCCCGAGCATTCGGAGGTCACGACCTGCGCCTATTGCGGCGTCGGCTGCTCGTTCAAGGCGGAGATGCAGGGCACCAAGATCATCCGCATGGTGCCCTACAAGGGCGGCAAGGCCAACGAGGGCCACAGCTGCGTCAAGGGCCGCTTCGCCTACGGCTACGCCACCCACAAGGACCGCATCACCAAGCCGATGATCCGCGAGAAGATCACGGATCCGTGGCGCGAGGTGTCGTGGGAGGAGGCGATCGGCCGCGCGGCCTCCGAGTTCAAGCGCATCCAGGCGACCTACGGCCGGGACTCGGTCGGCGGCATCACCTCGTCGCGCTGCACCAACGAGGAGGCCTACCTCGTCCAGAAGCTGGTGCGCGCCGCCTTCGGCAACAACAACGTCGACACCTGCGCCCGCGTCTGCCACTCGCCGACCGGCTACGGCCTGATGTCGACGCTCGGCACCTCGGCCGGCACGCAGGACTTCAAGTCGGTCGAGCAGTCCGACGTGATCCTGGTGATCGGCGCCAACCCGACCGACGGCCACCCGGTCTTCGGCTCGCGGATGAAGCGGCGCCTGCGCCAGGGCGCCAAGCTCATCGTCGCCGACCCGCGCAAGATCGACCTGGTGAAGTCGCCCCACATCAAGGCGACGCACCACCTGCCGCTGAAGCCCGGCTCCAACGTCGCCTTCATCAACTCGATGGCGCACGTGATCGTCACCGAGGGGCTGATCGACGAGGCCTACGTGCGCGAGCGCTGCGACCTCGCCGAGTTCGAGTCCTGGGCCCGCTTCATCGCCGACGAGCGCCACTCGCCGGAGGCGCAGGCGCAATACACCGGCATCGACCCCGTTGAGCTCCGCGCCGCCGCCCGGCTCTACGCCACCGGCGGCAACGCCGGCATCTACTACGGCCTCGGCGTCACCGAGCACAGCCAGGGCTCGACCATGGTGATGGGCATGGCCAACATCGCCATGGCCACCGGCAACATCGGCAAGCTCGGCGCCGGCGTGAACCCGCTGCGCGGCCAGAACAACGTCCAGGGCTCCTGCGACATGGGCTCGTTCCCGCACGAGCTGCCAGGCTACCGCCACGTCTCGGACGACGCCACCCGCGAGAGCTTCGAGGCGCTCTGGGGGGCCAAGCTCGACAACGCGCCGGGCCTGCGCATCACCAACATGCTCGACGAGGCCGTCGATGGCGCCTTCAAGGGCATGTACATCCAGGGCGAGGACATCGCCCAGTCGGACCCGGACACCCACCACGTCACGTCCGGCCTGATGGCGATGGAGTGCATCGTCATCCAGGACCTGTTCCTGAACGAGACCGCCAAGTACGCCCACGTCTTCCTGCCGGGCGCCTCGTTCCTGGAGAAGGACGGCACCTTCACCAACGCCGAGCGCCGGATCTCGCGCGTGCGCAAGGTGATGCCGCCGATGGGCGGCTACGGCGACTGGGAGGGCACGATCCTGCTCTCCAAGGCGCTGGGCTACGAGATGGACTACAGCCATCCGTCGGAGATCATGGACGAGATCGCGGCGCTGACGCCGAGCTTCGCCGGCGTCTCCTTCGCCAAGCTCGACGAGCTCGGCTCGGTGCAGTGGCCCTGCAACGACAAGGCGCCGATGGGCACGCCGATGATGCACGTCGACCGGTTCGTGCGCGGCCTCGGCCGGTTCATGATCACCGAGTTCGTGGCCACCGAGGAGCGCACGGGGGCGAAGTTCCCGCTCATCCTCACCACCGGCCGGATCCTGTCGCAGTACAATGTCGGCGCGCAGACCCGGCGCACCGAGAACTCGCGCTGGCACGAGGAGGACGTGCTGGAGATCCACCCGTTCGACGCCGAGGTCCGCGGCGTGGTCGACGGCGACCTGGTCTCGCTGGAGAGCCGGTCCGGCGACATCGCGCTCAAGGCGCGCATCACCGAGCGGATGCAGCCGGGCGTGGTCTACACCACCTTCCACCACGCCAAGACCGGCGCGAACGTCATCACGACGGACTTCTCGGACTGGGCGACCAACTGCCCCGAGTACAAGGTCACGGCGGTGCAGGTCCGGCGCACCAACCGCCCGTCGGACTGGCAGGCGAAGTTCTACGAGGAGGACTTCTCGCTCACCCGCATCGCGCAGCAGCTCGACGCGGCGGAGTAGCGGCAGGCCTTTCCCTCCCCCCTCTGCGGGGGAGGGACACGCGCTGCTCGCGCATCGTTCGGCAACGCAGGCAAGCAAAGGTTTTCGATGAGCGCGCTGACGAGCGACGAGAAGCTGGTACGGATGGCCAACCAGATCGCGTCCTTCTTCCGGTCCTACCCGGATGACGAGGCGGTGACCGGCATCCACAAGCACGTGGTCGCGTTCTGGACCCCGAAGATGCTCGCGAGCCTCGAGGCCTGCCTGCCGGCGATGGGCGAGCGGGTCGACCCGCTCGTGGTCCGCGCGATGCGCGAGGGCCGGACCGAGGCCGAGAGCCCGGTGCGGTCCGCCACCCGCGATCCGCAGAAGCTCGGCGAAGGTGCGAGCGACGCCGGTTGACGCCGACGCGGTTTTGTCATGATCGGACGGATGAAACGTCCGACTCGTCGACATCCGCGCATAGTCGCGCTTGAATTCAATCCTTAGAATTCACCTCGATTGACGGCCCGCTCAACAGGGCCGCTTCGGGGGAACCTCACCGATGACCGCACGGACCGCCGACGTCACCTTGCTGCGCGAGCGGCCGACATCCTGGTTGTCGCGCGAATACATCGTCGCGAAACCCGGGTTCAACCGCTGGCTCGTGCCGCCGGCGGCCCTGGCGATCCACCTCTGCATCGGCATGGCCTACGGCTTCTCGGTGTTCTGGCTGCCGCTCTCGCGCGCCCTCGGCATCACCGCGTCGAAGGCCTGCCCGGACATGTCGCTGGCGACCGCGCTGGTGACCACCACCTGCGATTGGCGGGTGGCCGATCTCGGCTGGATGTACACCCTGTTCTTCGTCTTCCTCGGGGCCTCGGCCGCGGTGTTCGGCGGCTGGCTCGAGCGGGCGGGGCCGCGCAAGGCCGGCATCGCCGCGGCTTTGTGCTGGTGCGGCGGCATGGCGATCTCGGCGCTGGGCATCGTCACCCATCAGCTCTGGATGATGTGGCTCGGCTCGGGCGTGATCGGCGGCATCGGCCTCGGGCTCGGCTACATCTCGCCGGTCTCGACCTTGATCAAGTGGTTCCCGGACCGGCGCGGCATGGCCACCGGCATGGCGATCATGGGGTTCGGCGGCGGCGCGCTGATCGGCTCGCCGCTGGCGGCGATGCTGATGGACGCGTTCAAGTCGCCGACCTCGGTCGGCGTGTGGCAGACCTTCCTGGTGATGGCCGCCGGCTACTTCGTGTTCATGATGGCCGGCGCGCTCGGCTACCGCGTGCCGCCGGCCGGCTGGAAGCCCGAGGGCTGGAGCCCGGCGCCGGCCAAGGCGGGGATGATCACCAACGGCCAGGTCCATCTCGACGACGCGCACAAGACCGCGCAGTTCTGGCTGATCTGGGCGGTGCTGTGCCTCAACGTCTCGGCCGGGATCGGCGTCATCGGCATCGCCTCGCCGATGCTGCAGGAGATCTTCGGCGGCCGCCTCGTCGGCGCGCCGGATGTCGGCTTTTCCGCCCTCGAGGCCGGCCAGAAGGCGCAGGTCGCCGCGATCGCGGCGGGCTTCGTCGGGCTGCTGTCGCTGTTCAACATCGGCGGCCGCTTCTTCTGGGCCTCGATGTCGGACAAGCTTGGGCGCAAGACCACCTACGCGATCTTCTTCGCGCTCGGCATCGCGCTCTATGCCGGCGCGCCGTCCTTCGCCGCCGCCGGCTCGCAGGCGCTGTTTGTGCTCGCATTCTGCGTCATCCTGTCGATGTACGGCGGCGGCTTCGCCACGGTGCCGGCCTATCTCGCCGACATCTTCGGCACGCAGTTCGTCGGCGCGATCCACGGGCGGCTGCTCACCGCGTGGTCGACGGCCGGCATCGTCGGGCCGGTGGTGGTCAACTACATCCGCCAGGCGCAGGTCGATGCCGGCGTCGCCGGCTCGCGCCTCTACGACGGCACCATGTACATCCTCGCCGGCATGCTGGCGCTCGGCTTCGTCGCCAACCTGCTGGTGCGCCCGCTCAAGGCCAAGTGGTTCATGTCGGACGCCGACGTGGCGGCGCTGAACAGCCGGGGCGCGGCGGGGACGATCCCCTCGGGCTCCTTCGGCATCGGCCGCGGCGGCTTCGGCCTGGCGGCGCTCGCCGCCTGGGCCGTCGTCGGCATCCCGATCGCCTGGGGCGTGTGGACGACGCTGGCCAAGGCGCTGATCCTGTTCCGCTGAGCGGGCGCGGCCGGCCGAATGGGTATAGCCTTCCCGGCACGCCGCCGGGGAGGGTGCCATGATCGACAAGCTCGACTTCCTGCTCGCGCTCTCGCGGGAGCAGCATTTCGGGCGCGCCGCCGAGACCTGCGGCGTCACCCAGCAGACCCTGTCGGCGGGGGTGAAGCAGCTCGAGAACCGCTTCGGGGTGCAGCTGGTGCGGCGCGGCTCGCGCTTCCAGGGCTTCACCCCGGAGGGCGAGCGCGTGCTCGAATGGGGCCGGCGCATCGTCGCCGACAGCCGCGCCATGCACGAGGACGTGGCGGGCCTGCGCCGCGGCCTCACCGGGCACCTGCGCGTCGCCGCGATCCCGACCGCGCTGCCGATGGTGGCCAACCTCACCACGCCCTACCGCGAGAAGCACCCCGACGTGCGGCTGACGGTGGAATCGACCACCTCGGCCGACATCTTCTCGTTGATCGAGAACCTGGAGGCCGATGCCGGCCTGACCTACCTCGACAACGAGCCGCTCGGCCGGGTGATCTCGGTGCCGCTCTACCGCGAGCGCTACCGGCTGCTGACCGCGGAAGGCGGCGCCTTCGACGCACGCGCCTCGGTGACCTGGGCCGAGATCGGCCGCCTGCCGCTGTGCCTGCTCACGCCGAACATGCAGAACCGGCGCATCATCGACCAGCAGATCCGCGACGCGGGCGGCGAGCCCTCGGCCTCGCTCGAATCGAACTCGATGATCGTGCTGATGACCCATGTCCGCACGCTCAAGTGGGCGAGCGTGATGCCGGCGATCCTCGCCGACGCCCTCGGGCCGATGGTCGGTGTGCGCGCGATCCCGATCGTCGCGCCGGAGCTGGAGCACACGATCGGCCTGGTGGCGCCGCGGCGCGAGCCCTCCACCCCGATGATCACGGCGCTGGTCGCCATCGCGCGGACATTGGCGAAGACGCTCGACGCGCCGGACCTGTAGGAGCGCCGCACCGGCGTGCACGAAAAAGGCCGCCCCGGTCGGGGGCGGCCTCTGCGTCCGATCCGGGCTGCCGGACCGAAACGCTTACTTGATCTTCGATTCCTTGAAGTCGACGTGCTTGCGCACGACCGGGTCGTATTTGCGCTGCGTCAGCTTCTCGGTCTGCGTGCGGGAGTTCTTCTTGGTGACGTAGAAGTAGCCCGTGTCGGCGGTGGAGACGAGCTTGATCTTGACGGTGACGGCCTTGGCCATGGCGGGCGCTCCTGTGGCTTCGCGGCATTCCGCAAGCGCGAAACGCAAAAGGGCCGGGCGTGGCCGGCCGAATACCGGCGGGTGAATGCCCGATCGGGCCGGGGCCGTCAAGGTGGGGACCCGCTCGGGCGCCCCGCGGCCCGAGCCCTACAGCACCGTGCGCTCGCGCCGGCCGCGGCGCTCGGCGTGGAACGGGATCGGGCGGTAGGGCGCGAAGTCGACCGCGACCTGGGCTTCCAGCTCGTCGAGGATCATGCCGGTGATGGTCGGCAGGTCGAGCTTGCGCGCGGCGGCGAAGGTGAACCACGCGAGCTCGGTGAGTTCCGACGCCTCCGAGACCCGGCCCGGCTCCTCGGCGGCGATGGCGCGGCGGTCGACCGTGAAGAAGCGGGTGTCGAAGCGGCGCACGCGCTTCGGCGGCGTGATCGCGCGGGCGACGAAGTGCAGCGCCTCGAGGTCCGGCAGCACGCCGTGGGCGGCGAAGGCCTCCCAGCCGGCCGGCACCTCCTCCGGCGGCCCGTATTCGCGGGTGCCGACGAGCAGGCCGGTCTCCTCGAAGGTCTCGCGGATGGCGGCGAGCGCCAGCGCGCGGCCGAGATGGTGGGGCGGGCGCACCACCTGCCGTGTCAGCGCGGCCTCGGCGTAGTCGGGCAGCGCGCCGGCCACCGGCATGCGCCTGTCGCTCGCCTCGATCCGCCCGCCGGGAAACACGAACTTGCCCGGCATGAAGGCGAGGCCGGCGTTGCGCCGCCCCATCAGCACCTTCGGCGCGCGGGTGCGGCGGTCGAGCACGATCAGCGTCGCGGCGTCGCGCGGGCGCAAGGCCGCGGACGGTTTCGGCTTAGGGCCGGAGGGGGGACGCGCCGTCGAGGCCGGGTCGGTCAAGGTGCGCGTCCTCCGGCCCCGCGTCGGGCTTAGCTCCCGGTAGCGTGGCGAAGCCGTGCATGCCAAGCGCGTATTGCAGCCCGACCACCGCGCCCTTCACCGGCTGGAGCAGCCCGAGCGCCAGCGCCAGCGTCACCACCGGCCAGACGCTGAGCGAGACCCAGAGCGGCACGTCGTAGTTCAGCTCCGATTCGAGGATCAGGTAGCCGATCACGTGGGCGACCACGAAGATCACCAGGTAGGGCGGCAGGTCGTCGGCGCGGTGATGGTGCAGCTCGAGCCCGCACGCGTCGCATTCGGGCCGGACCTTGAGGTAGCGCCCGAAGATCCGGCCCTCCCCGCAATGCGGGCAGCGGCCGACGAAGCCCCGCGCCATCGAGCGGACCAGGCCGGTACGGGTGGGGGGCTCGCGCATCATGCCGTCACCATACACCCTGCCACCTCATCGGCGCGAGCCGCGGTGACGCGTGCCCGCGTTGCGGATGCCGGCGGGGCGGCCGCTCGGGGCGGCCTTGAAGGCGCGGCCGCCGGGCGCCTTGGTGCCGGAGGCCTTGGTTCCCGCCCGGGTGCGCCCTTCCGACAAAAGCTCGAAGCGCAGCGCGCCGGCGACGGGGGCGGCCTCGACGAGCTTCACCTCGACCTTGTCGCCCAGCCGGAAGGTCTCGCCGGTGCGCTCGCCGACCAGCGCGTGGCGGCCCTCCTCGTGGCGGAAGTAGTCGGCGCCCAGCGTCGAGATCGGCACGAAGCCGTCCGCGCCGGTATCGGCCAGCTTGATGAACAGCCCGGCCCGCGTCACGCCGGCGATCTGGCCGTGGAAGGTCGCGCCGACCCGGTCGGCGAGGTGGTGGGCGATCAGCCGGTCGATGGTCTCGCGCTCGGCCGCCATGGCCCGGCGCTCGGCCGCCGAGATCTGCTCGCCGACCTGCGCGAGGTCGGCGGCCGTCACGTCCGGCGAGAGCCCGTCCGAGCCCATGCGCCCGGCAGCGATCAACGCCCGGTGGACGATGAGGTCGGCGTAGCGCCGGATCGGCGAGGTGAAGTGGGCGTAGCGGCGCAGGTTCAGCCCGAAATGCCCGAGATTCTCCGAGCCGTAGACGGCCTGGGCCTGGCTGCGCAGCACCACCTCGTTGATGAACAGCGCGTGCTCGGTCTCGGCCACCGCCGCGAGGATGCGGTTGAACAGGGCCGGCCGGAGCGCGCCCTCCTTCGGCAGCTTGACGCCGACCGAGGCGAGCACCTCGCCGAGCGCGCGCATCTTCTCGATCGCCGGCTCGTCGTGCACCCGGTAGATCAGCGCCTGGCGCGCGCCCTCGAGCGTCTCGGCCGCCGCGACGTTGGCCTGGATCATGAACTCCTCGATCAGCCGGTGCGCGTCGAGGCGCTCCGGCACGATCACCCGGTCGACCGCGCCGTCCGGGGTCAGCAGCACCTTGCGCTCCGGCAGGTCGAGCGCCAGCGGGCCGCGCCGGTCGCGCGCCTCGCGGAGCGCCGCGTAGGCGGCCCAGAGCGGGCGGAGCGCCGTGTCGAGCAGCGCATTCGCGGCGTCGTCGCCGTGCCCGTCGATGGCGGCCTGCGCCTGGGCGTAGGAGAGCTTGGCGCGCGAGCGCATCATCACCCGGTGGAACGTGTGCTTGCGCTTCGTCCCGTCGGCGGCGACCACCATCCGCACCGCCAGCGCCGGGCGGTCCTCGCCCTCGCGGAGCGAGCACAGGTCGTTGGAGATGCGCTCGGGCAGCATCGGCACGACCCGGTCGGGGAAGTAGACCGAGTTGCCGCGCTCCAGCGCCTCGCGGTCGAGGGCCGAGCCGGGGCGGACGTAGGCCGCGACGTCGGCGATCGCCACGGTGACGACGAAGCCGCCGGGGTTGCCGGCGTCGTCGTCGGCTTGCGCCATCACCGCGTCGTCGTGGTCCTTGGCGTCGGGCGGATCGATGGTCAGCAGCGGGCGGTCGCGCCAATCCTCGCGGCCTTTCATCGTCGCGGGCTTGGCCGCGTCGGCCTCGGCCAGCGTCGCCTCCGCGAACACGTGCGGGATGTGGTGGAGGTGCAGCGCGATCAGGCTCACCGCTTTCTCGGAGCCGAGCGAGCCGAGGCGCTCGCGCACCCGGCCGCGCGGCAGCCCGAAGCGGGTCTCGCGCTCCAGCGTGACGCTGACGAGGTCGCCCTCGCGGGCCTCGCCCTCCTCGCCGGGCGGGATCAGGATCTCGCGGCCCTGCGAGCGCTTCTCCACCGGCACGATGCGGCCACCTTGGGCGCCCTCGCGGAACACGCCGATGATCTCGGCCTTGTTCTTTCCGATCACCTTGACGACGCGGCCGGTGTAGCGCCCGTCGGCGCCGTCGGGCTCGACCCTGAGCAGGGCGCGGTCGCCGATGCCGGCGGTCAGGCCCCGCGGCTTGCGGCCGCCGCGCGGCGCGTGGAGCACGATGGTCGGCGGCTTGCCCGTCCCGTCGCCCGTCCCATCGCCCTTGCCGGCATCCCACTCGGCGGGAAACGCCAGGAAGTCGCCGTTGCGGTCGCGCGAGCGGATGTCGGCCAGCACCACCGGCGGCAGGCGCCCGGCCTTCGACAGGCCGCCGCGCCCGCGGGCGATGTCGCCGTCCTCCTCGATCTCCTTGAGGATGCGCTTCAAGCCGATCTTGTCGGCGCCCTTGATGCCGAAGGCCTGCGCGATCTCGCGCTTGCCGACCGTGTCGGTCGCCTGCGCGATGAAGGCGACGATCTGCTCGCGCGAGGGGAGGGACGGCTCCCCCGCCTGGGTGTTGATGCGTTTGGCCAAAGGCTGTTCAGCTCGCTCGCGCCGCGCGCGGCGACGGTTCTGTTCGGGGATCGCGATCGAGGACCGCGCGTCTGTTCCCCAACATGGTGCTGCGCCCGATCCGGAGCAACATCGGCGCCGCCGGCCCTCGACAGGCGTCGGTCGCCGGTCTCCGCGTGGATCCGGGCCCGCATGAAGACGATACGACCTCACGACAGGACAGAGCATCGTCCGCGATCCCTGGATCACGGACGATGCTCTAGCCGGTGGAGGCCGACTTGCGGATCGTCTCGACGGCGGCGTCGACGTCGAAGCCCGGCGCGATCAGGTCCTCGAGGGCGAACGGCGCGGCCCGCGGCAGGGTCAGGTTCACCTGGCCCTCGGCCGGCTGGAGCTCCGGCGCCTCGGCCGCCTTGATCGCCAGGGTCCAGGCGCCGTCGATGCGCAGCGATGCCGCCTCCGGCGGGTCGGCCGCCAGCGCCGCGAGCTTCTCCCGCGCCGCGTCGCGGCAGGCAAGGCTCGTCCGGTCGTCGGAGATCAGCGCCGCCTTGATCAGCTCAGCCAGGGCGTCCCGGACCCGTTCCACGCTCTCGTTCATGCCCAGCTCTCGTTGATGCCACGCCCGTCCTGCGACCCGCGGTCCCCGGCGCGTGGCAATCGCGGTGCCACTCGGCGCTCAGTACGGCGTGCCCTTCTGCCGCTGGGCCTTCAGCGCCTCGGCGTACCAGGCCAGCTCGTCGAGGAACTTGCCGGCGGCCTTGGTCAGCCACGGCTCGGCGGCCGTGCCCGCCTCGTCCAGCGCCTTGCCGACCCGCGGCACCGGCAGCAGCGAGGGGATGCTCGGCATGCCGAGCTCGGCCAGCATCGCCCGAAGCTGCATCGCCGCGCGCACGCCGCCGTACTGCCCGGCCGAGTAGCAGCAGATCGCCGAGGGCCGCCAGTAATACTCCTCCAGGAAGTGGTCGAGGGTGTTCGACAGGGCCGGCGGCACCGAATGGTTGTACTCGGCCGAGACCACGGCGAAGGCGTCGGCCCGGCGGTAGAGCGCCGCCAGCGCCTCGAGCTTCGGCGGCGCCTCGTCCTTCGGGTGCTCCTTGTACATCCGGTCGAGCAGCGGCAGCTGCAGCTCGGCGGGGTCGACCAGCGGCGCCTCCCAGCCGCGCCGCACCAGCTCGGCGATCAGGAATCGCGCGACGCGAAGACCCTGCCGGTCCGAGCGGACGGAGCCGAGGATCACCGGGCAGACGAGGGCCATGGGACAATCTCCTGCAGGGGGCCGGAACGACGCGCCGATCGCGCTGCCCGTCAGGATAGCACGCGCAGGCCGTGGGGCGTCGCGATCTCGGCGCGGTAGCCGAACGCCCCGGCCCGAACCGCCGGCGCGTCCGCGAGCCGAAGCGTCCGGTACAGGGCGGCGATCCGGTCGGGATCGGGGTGCGTGAGGGTGAGGCCGGCCAGCCGGCAGCCGAGATCGGGCATCGCGCCGGCCGGGTGCGGGCCTTCGCCCCACGTCATCGGGCAGGGCAGGGCGCCGTCCTCGGGCCAGGCGCCGTCGCGGCGCACGGCGAAGCGCCAGCGCAGGGCGCCGCGGCTGACGGCCAGCGCATCGCCGAACAGGCCGGGATGGCGCCCGAGCAGGCCGTCGAGGTCGCCGGTGCGGGCCGACTGGGAGGCCGGCCGGCGCCTGCGCGGCTGGG
>NZ_VRVH01000094.1:0-15034 GCF_008040095.1 Methylobacterium sp. WL6
CGCCCAAGGTGGAGCGGCGCCTGCCGCGTCCGCTGCCGGTGGCGGCCGCCCGCGCCCTCACCGACGTGTCGCTGCGCGCCGACGAGGACCGCGACCCCTGGATCCTGCTGCGCGACGCGGCGGTGCTCGCGCTGCTGTACGGCGCGGGCCTGCGCATCTCGGAGGCGCTGGGGCTGGCGCGGCGCGATGCCCCGGTGCCCGGCATCGACGCGGTGACGGTGCTGGGCAAGGGCGCGAAGCAGCGGATGGTCCCGGTGCTGCCGGTGGTGGCCGAGGCGGTCGCCGCCTACCTCGCCGCATGCCCGCACCCGCTGCCGCCGGAGGGCCCGCTCTTCGTCGGCGCCCGCGGCGGCCCGCTCTCGCCGCGGATCATTCAGTACGTCGTCGCCCGCGCCCGCGGCGCTCTCGGGCTGCCCGACAGCGCCACGCCGCACGCCCTGCGGCACTCCTTCGCGACGCATCTCCTGGCGCGGCAGGGCGAGCTGCGCGCGATCCAGGAGCTGCTCGGCCACGCCTCGCTCTCGACGACGCAGCTCTACACCAAGGTCGACGCGGCCCGCCTGATGAGCGCCTTCGACGCCACCCATCCGCGCGCCGGCCGTGCCGTGCCGACGGGGGCGTGACACGCGACGTGCATTGAGATGACACGTTGACACACTAGACAGAGCAAATAGCCGGTTCGGCCAGCCATTAAGCTTGCCGAGAGATTTGAGCGCTATTTCTCTTGTCATAGGATCGGACTGGACAGGAACCATGGCGGGCGAACACGCCGATATCGGAAGCGCGGTCCGGCCCCCGCAAGCCGGCACCGTCCTCATCGCCGATCGCGACGCGGGACGCCGGGCCGAACTCGCCGCGGTGGTGTCGCACTTCGATCCCAGGGCCGTGATCGTGCAAACGGCCTCGGGCGAGGCGCTGATCGATCTCGCCCTCGCGCACAAGCCGGCCTTGGCCTTCGTCGGCCTCCAGCTCGAAGGGGTGAGCGGCCCGGAGGCGGTGGCGGTGGCGCGCAAGCGCGGCGCCACTCTGCCCTGCCTCGTGCTGATCGCCGCCCGCGTCTTCGCCCAGTGGCAGGAACTCGCGGTCTCGCTCGGCGCCTACGAGGTGCTGAAGGTGCCCCTCGACACCGCCCACATCGAGAGCCTGCTGCACGCCGACACCCGGCGCCGGCAGCCGACGCGCATCCTGCTCGCCTCCTCGTCGGACGCGGCGCGCGCGGCGATCGGGCGGGTGCTGGCGCGCAGCGGCTTCGCCCTCGAGATCGACGAGACGGATTGCGGCCGGCACGCCCTGAAGCTCCTAAAGACCGACGCCTACCCGCTCGCCTTCGTCGACGTGAAGCTTAACGGGACCGACGGCCTCGAGCTCGCCTGCCAGGTTCAGACCCTGAACCTGACGACGCGCCTCACGATGCTGACCAGCGGCGATCCCGAGCCGATCGCCCAGGCCGCCCGCTACTTCGGCGCCACCTTCGTCCTGAAGATGCCGTTCCACGCCCGCGACATCGACCTCACGCTCCACCACGCGCTCGGTCTGCGGCGGCCGTACCTGCTGAACGCGATCACCGCGCCGCCGGCCCCGACCGCCCTCCTGCGCATCGCCGCCCTCGCCCCGGCCCGCCGCTCGGCCTGAGCGACGGGCGCGGCCGCGTCCTCAGACGTGGATCGCGCGCTTCCCGACCGCGAGCGCGGCTTCCTTCACCGCTTCCGTCAGGGTCGGGTGGGCGTGGCAGGTGCGGGCGATATCCTCGGCCGACGCCCCGAACTCCATCGCCACCGCCACCTCGGCGATGAGGTTGCCGGCATCGGCGCCGACGATGTGGACGCCGAGCACCCGGTCGCTCGCGGCGTCGGCCAGCACCTTCACGAAGCCCTCGGTGGTGCCGTTGGCCTTGGCCCGCCCGTTGGCGGTGAAGGGGAACTTGCCCGCGTTGTAGGCGATGCCGTCCTTCTTCAGCTCCTCTTCGGTCTTCCCCACCGAGGCGACCTCCGGATAGGTGTAGACCACGTTCGGGATCACCGCGTAGTTCACGTGGCCGGACTGGCCCGCCAGGATCTCGGCCACCGCGACGCCCTCGTCCTCGGCCTTGTGCGCGAGCATCGGCCCGGCGATCACGTCGCCGATCGCGTAGATGCCGGTGACGTTGGTGGCGTAGTGGCTGTCGGTCTGGATCCGGCCCTTGTTGTCGAGCCCGACGCCGACGCCCTCGAGGCCGAGCCCCTCGGTGTAGGGCACCCGCCCGATCGCCACGAGCACCACGTCGGCCTGAAGCGTCTCGGATTCGCCGCCCGCCGCCGGCTCGACGGTGACGGTCGCGCCGCCCGCGCCGGTCGCCACGCCGGTGACCTTGGTCGAGAGCTTGAAGGCGATGCCCTGCTTGGACATGATCCGCTGGAACTGCTTGCCGACCTCGCCGTCCATCCCCGGCAGCACCCGGTCGAGATACTCGACCACGGTGACCTCGGCCCCGAGCCGGCGCCAGACCGAGCCGAGCTCGAGGCCGATCACGCCCGCGCCGATCACCAGGAGCTTCTTCGGCACCGCCGCGAGCTCGAGCGCACCGGTAGAGGAGACCACGGTCCTCTCGTCGATCTCGACGCCGGGCAGGCGCGTCACGTCCGAGCCGGTGGCGATGACGATGTTCTTGGTCTCCAGCATCTGGTTTCCGCCGTCCTCCGACGTGACCTCGACGCGGCCGGCGCCGGCGATCCTGCCGGTGCCGCGGATGGTGTCGACCTTGTTCTTCTTCAGCAGGAACTCGACGCCCTTGGTGTTGCCGTCGACGCCGCTCTGCTTGAACCCCTGCATCTTGGCGAGGTCGAGCTTCGGCGTGCCGACCTCGATGCCGAGATCGGGGAAGTGCTTGGTCGCCTCCTCGAACGCCTCGGAGGCGTGCAGCAGCGCCTTCGACGGGATGCAGCCGACGTTCAGGCAGGTGCCGCCATGGGTCGCGCGCTTCTCGACGACGGCGGTGCGCAGGCCCAGCTGCGCGGCGCGGATGGCGCAGACATAGCCGCCGGGGCCGGTGCCGATGACGACGAGATCGTAGGTGCTCATGATTCTGTTCGTTCCTGCATGCGCGTGCGGCGACCGCCGTGGCGGGTCGCCGCCGGATTCATTCGTTGCCGGGGATCACCGACCGCCCGAGACGTCGAGGATGGCGCCGGTGGTGTAGGCCGCCTCGTCGGAGAGCAGCCAGAGCACCGGGGCGGCGACTTCGTCGGCGGTGCCGGCGCGCCTCAGCGGCACGCCCGGTCCCATCGCCGCCACCTTGTCGGGCGTGCCGCCGCTGGCATGGATCTCGGTGTCGATGATGCCGGGCGCCACGGCGTTCACCCGGATGCCGGCATCGGCCACCTCGCGGGCGAGGCCGATCGTGAAGCTGTCGATCGCTCCCTTCGAGGCGGCGTAGTCGACGAACTGCCCGGCCCCGCCGAGGCGCGCCGCGATCGACGAGACGTTGACGACGGCCCCGCCCCGGCCGCCCTGCTTCGTCGACATCCGCCGCACCGCCTCGCGGGCGCAGAGGAAGCTGCCGACGACGTTGGTCGCCATCATCCGGTGGAGCCGGGCGGCGCTCATCTCGGACACGGGCGCGGAGAGATCGACCACCCCGGCATTGTTGACCAGCGCCGTGACGGTGCCGAGACGGTCGGCCGCCGCGAACAGGGTGATCACGTCGGCCTCCTCCGCCACGTCGCAGCGCACCGCGACGGCCTGGCCGCCCTCGGCTTCGATCGCCGCGACCACCGAGGCGGCCGCGGCCGCGTCGGAGACGTAGCTCAGGCAGACGCGATAGCCGTGCCGCGCCGCGAGCAGGGATACCGCACGGCCGATGCCGCGACCGCCGCCGGTGACGACCGCGACGGCATCGGGGGTGAGCATCGCGCCGGCCTTACAGATCCAGGACGAGCCGCGCCGGATCCTCCAGCGCCTCCTTCACCCGCACCAGGAAGGTCACGGCCTCCTTCCCGTCGACGATGCGGTGATCGTAGGAGAGGGCGAGATACATCATCGGCCGCGCCTCGATCTTGCCGTTGCGGACCACCGGGCGCTCCTCGATGCGGTGCATCCCGAGGATGCCCGATTGCGGCGCGTTGAGGATCGGGGTCGACATCAGCGAGCCGTAGATGCCGCCGTTGGTGATGGTGAAGGTGCCGCCCTGCATCTCGTCGATCGAGAGCTTGCCGTCCCGCGCCTTGCGGCCGAAGCCCGAGATCGTCTTCTCGATGCCGGCGATCGAGAGGTCGTCGGCGTTGCGCACCACCGGCACGACGAGACCCTTGTCGGTCCCGACGGCGATGCCGATGTGGTAGTAGTTCTTGTAGACGAGATCCTGCCCGTCGATCTCGGCGTTGACCGCCGGCACGTCCTTGAGCGCCCCGATCACCGCCTTGGTGAAGAAGCCCATGAAGCCGAGCTTCGTGCCGTGCTTCTTCTCGAAGATGTCCTTGTACTGCGCGCGCAGCGCCATCACCGCGCCCATGTCCACGTCGTTGAACGTGGTGAGCATCGCGGCGGTGTCCTGCGCGTCCTTGAGGCGGCGGGCGATGGTCTGGCGCAGCTTGGTCATCCGCACCCGCTCCTCGCGGGCGGCGTCGTCCGGCTTCGAGGCCGGGCGCGGCGGCGTCGGGCGCGCCTCCTTGGCCGGGGCGGGAGCCGCCTGCGCGGGCCCCTTCGCGATCGCGCCGAGCATGTCGCCCTTGGTCACGCGGCCGTCCTTGCCGCTGCCGTTGACGCTCGACGGGTCGATGCCCGATTCCCGCGACAGCTTGCCGACCGCCGGGCCGTTGTCGTCGGAGGGGCGGGCGGCCGGGGGCGCCGCGTCGCCGTGGTTGCCGTAGCCGGCGGCCGATTCCTTGGCCGGGGCCTCCTCGACCGCCTTGGCGTCGGGGGCGGACGCCTTCGGCGCCTCGCTGCGGCTCTCGGACTTGGCCTCGGCCTCCTTCTTCGGCGCGGCCTCCTTGGGCGCGGGCTTGGCGCCGCCGCCGCTCGCCTCGACGATCGAGCCGAGCAGCGCGCCCGGCTCCACCGTCTCGCCGTCCTTGACCAGGATCTCGCCGAGCTCGCCGGCGGCGGGGGCGTTGACCTCGAGGGTCACCTTGTCGGTCTCGAGCTCGACCAGGGGCTCGTCGGCCGCGACCGTGTCGCCCGGCTTCTTGAACCAGCGGCCGATGGTGGCCTCGCTGACGGATTCGCCGAGCGTCGGGACGAGGATGTCGGTTGCCATTGTGTCAGCTCATGCCGGATCGGTTGGGCCGTACCGGACGGCCGGGAAGGGTGAGCGGCGGCCCCGGAGAGCCGCCGCCATAGGTGAGGACATTCAGACCGCGAGGGCCTCGTTGAGGAAGGCCTGCAGCTGGGCCTGGTGCTTCGACATCTGCCCCACGGCGGTCGAGGCCGAGGCCGGGCGGCCGACGTAGCGGGCGCGCTTCACCGCGGAGCCGGCCTGGCCGAGCACCCATTCGAGGTAGGGCTCGACGAAGGCCCAGGCGCCCATGTTCTTGGGCTCCTCCTGGCACCACACCACCTCGGCATTGCGGAAGCGGCCCATCTCGTTGGCCAGCGCCTTGAGCGGGAACGGGTAGAGCTGCTCGACGCGCAGCAGGTAGACGTCGTTGACGCCGCGCTTCTCGCGCTCCTCGAACAGGTCGTAGTAGACCTTGCCCGAGCACAGCACGACGCGGCGGACCTTGTCGTCGCGGACGAGCTTGACCCCGCTCTCGTCGTGCTCGGCGTCGTCCCACAGGATGCGGTGGAAGCTCGAACCCTCGGCGATCATCTCGATCGTCGACACCGCCCGCTTGTGGCGCAGCAGCGACTTCGGCGTCATCAGGATCAGCGGCTTGCGGAAGTCGCGCTTCAGCTGCCGGCGCAGGATGTGGAAGTAGTTCGCCGGCGTCGAGCAGTTGGCGACCTGCATGTTGTCCTCGGCGCAGCTCTGGAGGTAGCGCTCCAGGCGGGCGGAGGAGTGCTCCGGCCCCTGCCCCTCGTAGCCGTGGGGCAGCAGCATCACGAGGCCGGACATGCGCAGCCACTTGCGCTCGCCGGACGCGATGAACTGGTCGATCACCACCTGCGCGCCGTTGGCGAAGTCGCCGAACTGCGCCTCCCACAGCACGAGCGCGTTCGGCTCGGCCGCCGAGTAGCCGTACTCGAAGCCGAGCACCGCCTCCTCGGACAGCATCGAGTTGATCACCTCCAGCGGCGCCTGGCCCTCGCGGATGGCGTTGAGGGGCGTGAAGCGCTGCTCGTTCTCCTGGTCGATCACCACGGCGTGGCGCTGCGAGAAGGTGCCGCGCTCGACGTCCTGGCCCGAGAGCCGGACGCGGTTGCCGTCGAGCATGGTCGCGCCGAAGGCCAGGGCCTCGGCGGTCGCCCAGTCGATGCCGACGCCGGTCTCCACCGCCTTGGCGCGGTTGTCCATGAAGCGCTGGATCGTGCGGTGCAGGTGGAAGCCGGGGGGCGCCTGGGTGATCTTCTGCGCGATCTCGCGCAGGGTCTCGACCGGCACGCCGGTGCGGCCGCGGCGCGGGTCGTCCACGTCCTCGTGCACGGCCTTGAAGCCGGACCAGCGCCCGTCGAGCCAGTCGGCCTTGTTGGCCTTGTAGGTGCCGGCGACCTCGAGCTCGGCGTCGAGCATCGCCCGGAACTCGGCCTTTCGGGCGTCGTAGGCCTCCTGGCTCAGGGTGCCGTTCTCGATCAGCTTGCGCGCGTAGCTCTCCAGCACCGAGGTGTGCTTGCGGATGCGCTGGTACATCTTCGGCTGGGTGAAGGCCGGCTCGTCGCCCTCGTTGTGGCCGAAGCGGCGGTAGCACAGCATGTCGATCACGACCGGCTTGCCGAACTTCTGGCGGTACTCGACCGCGACCTTGGTGGCGAAGGTCACCGCCTCCGGGTCGTCGCCGTTGCAATGGAAGATCGGCGCCTCGACCATCTTCGCCACGTCGGACGGGTACGGCGAGGAGCGCGAGAAGCGCGGATCGGTGGTGAAGCCGATCTGGTTGTTGATGATGAAGTGGATCGAACCGCCGGTGCGGTGGCCCTTCAGGCCCGAAAGCCCGAGGCACTCGGCGACCACGCCCTGGCCGGCGAAGGCCGCGTCGCCGTGGATCAGGAGCGGCATCACGCTGGCGCGCACGACGTTCGGCTTGGCGCGCTGGTCCTGCTTGGCGCGGACCTTTCCGAGCACCACGGGATCGACGATCTCGAGGTGCGACGGGTTGGCGGTGAGCGACAGGTGGACGTTGTTGCCGTCGAAGGCGCGGTCGGACGAGGCACCGAGATGGTACTTCACGTCGCCCGAGCCCTCGACCTCGGCCGGCGAGGCCGAGCCGCCCTTGAACTCGTTGAACACCGCACGGAACGGCTTTGCCATCACGTTGGTGAGCACGTTGAGGCGCCCACGGTGGGCCATGCCGAGCACGATCTCGCGCACGCCGAGCGCGCCGCCGCGCTTGATGATCTGCTCGAGCGCCGGGATCATCGCCTCCGAGCCGTCGAGGCCGAAGCGCTTGGTGCCGGTGTACTTGAGGTCGAGGAACTTCTCGAAGCCCTCGGCCTCGATCAGCTTGTTGAGGATCGCGCGGCGCCCTTCGGGGGTGAACGAGATCTCCTTGTCCTTGCCCTCGATGCGCTCCTGCAGCCACGCCTTCTCCTCGGGATCGGAGATGTGCATGAACTCGACGCCGAGGGTCTGGCAGTAGGTCCGCTCCAGGATCGCGACGATCTCGCGGATCGTAGCGAATTCCAGCCCGAGCACGTTGTCGAGGAAGATCGGCCGGTCCCAGTCGGATTCGAGGAAGCCGTAATGCTGCGGATGCAGCTCCTCGTGGTCGCCGCGGGGGGCCAGCCCGAGCGGGTCGAGCTTGGCGTGCAGGTGGCCGCGCATGCGGTACGAGCGGATCAGCATGATCGCGCGAACCGAATCCTTGGTCGCCTGCTCGACCGAGACGCCGGTCTTGCCGGTGACGGCGAGGCCGTCGGCGGGCTTGCCGGGCCTCTGCTCGCCCTTCTCCGCGCCCTTGGCGAGGATCCTCTCGCCGACCGCCTTCTCCAGGGTCGCCCAGTTGCCGTCGAGCGCCGAGACGATCTCGCCGTTGGCCGGCACCGGCCAGTTCGGCTTGGTCCACGAGGCGCCGGCCGCGTTCTTCTCGACCAGGGTCTCGTCCTCGCCGAGCCCCTTGAAGAAGCTCTGCCACTCGGGGTCGACCGAAGCCGGGTTGCGGGCGTAGGCCGCCTGCAATTCCTCGATGTAGGCGGCGTTGCCGCCGTAGAGGAACGAGGTTTCCAGCAGCGCTTCGTTCACGTCCTGGCGTGCCATCGGCGGGTCATCCTGTCCTTCGGGCCCTCCGCCGGTGCGGATGAGCCGCGTCATCGCGCGGGAGGCGCCTCCGCGAGCGGAAGGCGCGGGCCGCGCTGCGATTCCTGTGGGCGCACGAAGCGGGCGCTCCGTCGCCCATCATATGGGCGTCACCGGCTTGCGTGCGCTGCAACACAGCCGCGCGCGGGTCATACGCGCGCGGCTGTCACTCGGTTTCAGCCCTTCAGGACCTCGACCAGCGTCGAGCCGAGGCGCGCCGGCGACGGCGAGACGCGGATGCCCGCGGCCTCCATCGCCGCGATCTTGTCCTCGGCGCCGCCCTTGCCGCCGGAGATGATCGCGCCGGCATGGCCCATGCGGCGGCCCGGAGGCGCGGTGCGGCCGGCGATGAAGCCGACCATCGGCTTCTTGCGGCCGCGCTTGGCCTCGTCGGCCAGGAACTGCGCCGCCTCCTCCTCGGCCGAGCCGCCGATCTCGCCGATCATCACGATCGACGTCGTCTTCTCGTCGGCGAGGAACATCTCGAGCATGTCGATGAACTCGGTGCCCTTCACCGGGTCGCCGCCGATGCCGACCGCGGTGGTCTGGCCGAGGCCGGCGGTCGAGGTCTGGAACACCGCCTCGTAGGTCAGCGTGCCGGAGCGCGAGACGATGCCGACCGAGCCCGGCTTGAAGATGTTGGCCGGCATGATGCCGATCTTCGATTCGCCGGCGGTGACGACACCGGGGCAGTTCGGCCCGATGAGGCGCGACTTCGAGCCGATCAGCGCACGCTTGACCCGCACCATGTCGAGCACCGGGATGCCTTCCGTGATGCAGACGATCAGCGGCATCTCGGCCGCGATCGCCTCGCAGATCGCGTCGGCCGCGCCCGGCGGCGGCACGTAGACCACGGACGCGGTCGCGCCGGTGGCCTCGCGGGCCTCGCCGACCGTGTCGAAGACCGGCAGGTTGAGGTGCTTGGAGCCGCCTTTGCCGGGCGAGGTGCCGCCGACCATCTTGGTGCCGTAGGCCAGCGCCTGCTCGGAATGGAAGGTCCCGTTCTTGCCGGTGAAGCCCTGGCAGATGACCTTGGTGTTCGCGTCGATGAGGATGGACATAACGCTTCAGCCCTTCTTCACGGCGGCGACGATCTTCTGCGCGGCGTCGTCGAGATCGTCCGCCGGGATCACGTTGAGCCCCGAGCCGCTGATGATCGCCTTGCCTTCCTCGACGTTGGTGCCCTCGAGGCGCACGACGAGCGGCACCTCCAGGCCCACCGTCTTCACCGCCGCGATCACGCCGCGGGCGATGACGTCGCACTTCATGATCCCGCCGAAGATGTTGACGAGGATGCCCTTCACCTGCGGGTCGGCGGTGATGATCTTGAAGGCCGCGGTGACCTTCTCCTCGGTCGCGCCGCCGCCGACGTCGAGGAAGTTCGCCGGCTCCTCGCCGTAGAGCTTGATGATGTCGAGCGTCGCCATGGCGAGGCCGGCGCCGTTGACCATGCAGCCGATCGTGCCGTCGAGCGCGATGTAGGCGAGGTCGTACTTCGAGGCCTCGATCTCCTTGGCGTCCTCCTCGGTCTCGTCGCGGAGCGCGACGATGTCGGGGTGGCGGTAGAGCGCGTTCGAGTCGAACGAGATCTTGGCGTCGAGGCACTTGAGATGGCCGTCGCCGGTCAGCACCAGCGGGTTGATCTCAAGCATGCTCATGTCCTTGGCCGTGAAGGCCGCGTAGAGCTTGGCGGTGAGCTCGCCCGCTTCCTTCGCCTGCGGGCCGGCGAGCCCCAGCGCCTTGGCGACGGCGCGGCCGTGATGAGGCATGATGCCGGTGGCCGGGTCGACCGAGAAGGTGACGATCTTCTCGGGGGTGTCGTGGGCCACCGTCTCGATGTCCATGCCGCCCTCGGTCGAGACGACGAAGGCGACCTGCCCGGTCTCGCGGTCGACCAGCATCGACAGGTAGAACTCGGCGGCGATCTGCGCGCCTTCCTCGATGTAGAGCCGGTTGACCTGCTTGCCGGCCTCGCCGGTCTGGATCGTGACCAGCGTCTGGCCGAGCATCTCGCCGGCGAACTGCTTCACCTCGTCGATCGACTTGGTGACGCGCACGCCGCCCTTGGCCCCGGCCGGCGCGCCCTTGAAGGTGCCCTTGCCGCGCCCGCCCGCGTGGATCTGCGACTTCACCACCCAGACCGGGCCGCCGAGCTCGCGCGCGGCGGCTTCCGCCTCCTCGGGCCTGAAGATCGCGACGCCCTTGGAGACGGGCAGGCCGAACTCCTTCAGCACCGCCTTGGCTTGGTATTCATGGATGTTCATGTGCGCTCCGCAGGCGAATAGGGAGTGGCGAATGGCGAATAGCGAGCCGGGGCAGCAGAGAGCACGTGGCTCTCTCTTCGCTAGCCCCTATTCGCTATTCGCCCAATGTTTTTAGGCGAGCGCCGGGTTCACGCCCTTGCAGGCCTCGATCAGCGTGTTCACCGCGCCGACCGACTTCTCGAACATCGCCTTCTCGGCCGCGTCGAAGGTCACCTCGAGCACGCGCTCGACGCCGTTCTCGCCGATCACGACGGGCACGCCGACATACATGCCAGAGATGCCGTACTGGCCGTCGAGGTAGGCGGCGCAGGGCAGGACCCGCTTCTTGTCCTTGAGGAAGCTCTCGGCCATCGCGATGGCGGAGGCCGCCGGCGCGTAGAAGGCCGAGCCGGTCTTGAGCAGGTTGACGATCTCGCCGCCGCCCTTGCGGGTCCGCTCGACCATGGCGTCGAGCTTCTCCTGGGTGGTCCAGCCGAGCTTGACCAGGTCGGTCAGCGGCACGCCGGCGACCGTCGAGTAGCGGGTGAGCGGCACCATGTCGTCGCCGTGGCCGCCGAGCACGAAGGCGGTGACGTCCTCGACCGAGACCTTGAACTCCTCGGCCAGGAAGTGGCGGAAGCGGGCCGAGTCGAGCACGCCGGCCATGCCGACGACCTTGTTGGTCGGCAGGCCCGAGAACTTCTGCAGCGCCCAGACCATGGCGTCGAGCGGATTGGTGATGCAGATCACGAACGCGTCCGGCGCGTTCTCCTTGATGCCGGTGCCGACGGCCTCCATGACCTTCAGGTTGATCCCGATCAGGTCGTCGCGGCTCATGCCGGGCTTGCGCGGCACGCCGGCGGTGACGATCACCACGTCGGCGCCCTTGATCGCCGAATAGTCGCTCGCACCCGAATACTTCGCGTCGAAGCCGTCGACCGGGGCCGATTCGGCGATGTCGAGCGCCTTGCCCTGCGGCACGCCGTCGACGATGTCGAACAGCACGACGTCGCCGAGTTCCTTCAGACCGGCGAGGTGCGCCAGCGTTCCGCCGATCTGGCCGGCGCCGATGAGCGCGATCTTGCTGCGTGCCATGTCCGAGACGTCTCCAGCTTAGCGTGAAAGGGTGAGGCGTGCGCGTCGACGACTCGGGGGTCGAAAGTCCGTCCGAGGCGCCGCCCGACGCGACCGGTTTTCCTGCGCGGCTGTGTGGCCGAAAAGCACCGCCCCATCAACCCGACGCAGATCGCCCAAGCAGGGTTCGGGCCAGGGCGGATGTGCGGCGCACAAAACAAAGCCCTCGAAAAGCTAAGCTTTTCGAGGGCTTTAGGAGGAGACTGCCAATTCGGGATCGGCGCTATGACAACTTTTTGAACCTGTCATTCCGCTCAAAGGATACCCGCGCGCAGCACCCGCTGGATCGCGTGAATCACCGCGCCGAAGCGGGCGTCGACCAGGTCGCGCGGCACCTCGGCGTCGTGCTGGATCGCCAGGGGATGGGTGAAGCGGTAGCTCGCATCGAAGATGTAGGCGATGGCGCGCTCGCGGTCGCGCGCCGAGAAGGTGCCGGTGGCCATCCCCTCCTCGATCACCCGCTCGACCAGGCTGCGCAGGCGGACCCGGTGGCGGCGGGCGATCGGCCTGGCGGCGACCGTGGCGTCGAGATGGACCGCGAACAGGTTCGGCTCGTCCTGGAGCGCGTCGCGCTGCAGGGCGGCGAGCGCGGTCAGCAGCCGCTCGATCTTGTCGTCGGCCGGGTCGGGCGCGTCGGCGATGCCGGCCAGGCGGGTCTCGATGTCCCGCAGCCAGCGGCCGGCGACGGCGTCGAGCAGGGCGTCCTTCGAAGGGAAGTAGCGGTAGACGTTGGCGTGCGTCATGCCGGCTTCGGCGGCGACGGCGACGACGGTGACCCGCTTGGGGCCGAGCCGGGCCAGATGCTCGGTGGCGATCCCGAGCAGCCGCACGTCGGCGGAGATCGGCGCCACCCGGGATCGGGCGGCCGCGGGGGCGCGGGCCGGACGGTCCGCATCGGACGGGGACCGTCCCGTCGCCGTCGCTTTGGCGGCGGGCTCTTCGGAACGCGGCTCGGGATCCGGTTGAAGGAAGGGAAGCGGGAGGCGTGAGGACGAGAGGTGGTAAGGCGAGACGGACCCCCATCTGACCGAAAGAAGCGGGAACATGCTTCCGTTGACGTCGAGCCTCCCTCCGGGAGCCTATCGATCAGACGGTTTAGCGCCTGTCGAATGTCCTATGTTCACTTCTCTTTGAGAAGGCAACAAAATTTCCTTGAAAACCTGTGCGTCAGAAGCGGTTCTTCCATTCTCGCAGTGCAATAAAAACCGTTGCCGGGTCAGCAGCTTCGTCGAGTCCCACCGCCGTCTTCAGTGCCGGCAGGCCGCTCCGCAGGAACGGGTTGGTCGCCCGTTCCTCCGCCATCGTAGAGGGAACCAGGAAGCGGCCGGAGGATTTTAGCTCTTCCGCTTCGCGCAGGCGGCCGTGCAGATCCGCGTTGCCGGGCTCTGCTGCGACCGCGAAGCGGGCGTTCGACAGCACGTAATCGTGCCCGCTGTACACCTGTGTCGCATCCGGCAGCGGCAGGAACCGCTCGAGCGACCGCCACAGGGTCTCGGGCGGGCTTTCCATCACCCGGCCGCAGCCGAGGGTGAACAGGGTGTCGCCGGAGAACACGATTCCCGGCTCGGCGAACCAGTAGGTGACGTGGTCGGCGCAATGCCCCGGCGTCTCCCACACCTCGGCCGAGAGGTCGCCGACCCGGACGGTGTCGCCCTCCGACACGGTGCGGTCCACGTCGGGGATCGCCGGGCCGGCCTTGGCCGGGGCGGTGACGCGGGCGCCGGTGGCGCGCTTGACCTCCGGGATGCCCGCGATGTGGTCGCCGTGGCGATGGGTGACCAGGATGTCGGTGAGCCGCCAGCCGGTCTGCGTCAGCATCGCCAGGACCGGCGCCGCCTCCGGCACGTCGATCGCCGCGCAGGCGCCGGTGGCGGGGTCGCGGATGAGCACGCCGATGTTGTCGCTGCGGCACAGGAAGGTGCGGATCTCGGGGGCCGTGGCCATGAACGCGTCTCCGGGCTCGCGGCCGGTCCGGCCGTATCGGGCGGGGAACGGATGCGGAAACCGGGGGGTTCCCCGGCGCGTCGCCCTGCAAGTCGCCGCCTGCGCCTTGTCGCGGCGGGTGCCCGGCCCCATTGAATCGCCATCGGGCCGGGACGCCGGCCTTCCCCGATGCCGCTCCAGCTCCGACCCATGCGCCTCGACGTCACCGACCTGCGGGCCTTCTACGCCACGCCGCTGGGCGTCACGACGCACCGGATCGTCGCCCGCACCCTGCACGGCTTCCTCGGCTCGGTCTCCGGCCTGCGCGTGCTCGGGCTCGGCTATGCGGTGCCTTATCTGAGCCCGGTCCACTGCATCGCCGAGCGGACGCTGGCCTTCATGCCGGCGACGCAAGGGGTGGTGAACTGGCCCGGCGCCGGCCGCTCGTGCTCGGCGCTCGCCGACCCGACGATGATGCCGCTGCCGGATGCGGCGATCGACCGGGTGATCCTGGTGCATGCGCTCGAGGCGGTGGAGAGCCCGACGGAACTGCTCCGGGAGGTCTGGCGCACGCTGACGCCGGGGGGGCGGATGATCCTCGTCGTGCCGAACCGGCGCGGGGTCTGGGCGCGGCGCGACGCGACGCCGTTCGGGCACGGCCAGCCCTACAGCCGCTCGCAGCTGAGCCGGCTGATGCGCGACACGCTGTTCTCGCCGGAGGACTGGGCGGAGACGCTCTACATGCCGCCGCTGCGCTCGCGGGTGATGCTGCAGACCGCCGCCGCCTGGGAGCGGGTCGGGACGGGCCTCTCGCTCCCCTTCGCCGGCCTCCACGTGGTGCACGCCACCAAGCAGCTCTACCGGCCGATCACCGTGCAGCAGGTCCACCGCGCCCGCCGCCTCGCGCCCGCGCGGGTGCTCGTGCCGGCGCCCGCGCCGGGTTAAGCCCGACGCTCCGCACGCCGACGCCGGCGGCCCGGCCCAACCCCGTCTCGACGGAGATCGCGAAGACACCATGAGCGTCGAAGCGGCCATCCAGCAGTTCCTGCTCGCGCTCTCGAGCCTGTTCTCGATCGTCAACCCGCTCGGCGGGGCGCTGATCTTCGCGCAGGTGACGGCGGGGCACAGCCACGACGACCGGGTCTGGCTCGCCGGCCGGATCGGCGGATACGCGCTGCTGATCATGCTGGCGGCGCTGTGGGCCGGCGCGCCGATCCTCAACTTCTTCGGCGTGTCGCTCGGCGCGCTCCGCATCGCGGGCGGGCTCGTCGTCGGCGCCTCCGCCTGGGGGCTGCTGAACCGGCCCGAGGCCCGCGAGGCGCGCAAGCAGGCCGAGGTCTCCTCGACGACGGGACAAGGAGCGACCCAAGCG
>NZ_VRVH01000095.1:0-14747 GCF_008040095.1 Methylobacterium sp. WL6
GCGGCCGCCGGTGCCGACGTGCCGGCCGCGAAGCGGTCGGCGGCCTCGCGCACCCGCCCGTCGGGATGGCGGGACCGGTCGCGGAACGCCTTCGCCGACCACAACGCGGTGACGCATTCCGACACCGCGAGGCCGATCAGCGCGAAGGGCGGCGCCAGGGTGAGCAGCAGCGGCACCATGATCAGGAAGCCGATGCCGGCGCTGACCAGGGCGCCTGCGGCGATCACCCGGAACGCGGCGGACGCTTCGAGGAACGCTCGCGGGATGGCGTAGAGCAGCGCGATCGTCACCACGCACCAGACGCCGAAACCGATCGCGGCCATCGGCTCGCTTGCGAAGCGCCCGTTGAACAGGTGCCGCTCGATGATCGGCAGCGCCGTCCACATCGCGACCCCGTAGGCGAGGCAGGCGAGGCCGATCAGGGCCGTGCTGCGCACGACGAGGCGCCGCGCCTCGCGCCGGCGGCCCGCGGCGAGCAACGCCGAGATCTCCGGCAGGACCATGTTGTTGAGGGCGTTGGTCGGGATCCGCAGCGGCGCGAACAGCACCAAAGTCGCGGCGATCGGCGCATAGGCCGCGGGCCCGGCCAGCAGCGCGAACAGCAGCGTCAGCCCCTGGCCCTGGACGGTCGTGCCGGTGACGCCCAGCAGCGACCAGGCCAGCGTGCGCCAGATCTCCAGGTAGCGCCGCCGCACGCTGGCACGGAACGAGACCCGGACCGGTCGCCCGATCGCCGCCAACGCCACGGCGATCCCGGCCGCGTGCGCGGCCGCGATGCCGAGGAAGGCGTGCTCGAGCAGGGCGTCGTCGCCGGCATGGAGGAAGACGACGAGCGCCAGCCCGCAGGCCGAATAGACCATGTCGCTCGCGCCCGCGACCCAGGGCGCGCGGCGCGCAAGCAGCACGATCCGCAGGTAGCTGCGGAAGGCGTAGAGCCCGACGAAGGCGCCCCCGGCGAGCGCCGTGACCCCGAGCACCGGCGCGAGCCCGACCGACACAGCGGCGGCCATCAGCAGCGCGACGGCGGTCGCTCCGGAGCCGAACACCATGTCGTGGCCGCGTTCCGCCGGGCGGCCGAAACTGCGCGCGAGAAAGAGCGTCGCCGGCACCGCGACGAGGGCCCGGATATACGTGACGCCGACGGCGCCGATCGTGAACACGATCGCGAACAGGCCGTACCCGTGGGCGCCGAGCTCCCGCACGAGCACGATGTTCAGGACGAAGTGGAACAGGCTCTGGATCAGTTCGCCGGACAGGATCACGGCGAAGCGCCGACCGAAGCGTCCGATCTTCGGAAGCCTCATGCGCCGCGTCCCCGACGGTCGGAGAGCGCGCGGCACCGTGCAGCAATCACGCGCGCGACGCCAGTCCGTGTCTGAATGGTTCCGTGTCCGGCCATGATATCGATCTGACGAGGTGAAGGTGTCTTCGAGACGAACGATCGCCCTGTGCGATATCCGAATCGACGAATGATCACGCGTTTGCCTAGGACGAATCTCGCATATCTTTTTGCAACGCACCATGCGGTCGCGGGTTACGTAGATCGTCGCCGGCCGACTACGCATGCGGATCGTCCTGCCCGCGAAACGTCATGCGCCCGGCTCGCGGTTCCCCTACGTTGGGAACGCCGTTTGGTTTCAGCGGGGCTTGATCGGCCGGCCGCGATGCCGCAAGCCCGACACCCATCGATCCATCGGCCGCCCGTGACGCCTCGCGCAGCACCTGCTTCATCCGCACGATCCGGTTCGGCACCGCCAGAGGGGCGGCACGGGCGCGGCGCACGATGACGCGCCTCAGCGACGACTGCTTCGATCCGTCGGTGCCGGTGATGACCGTCGCCGAGGCGACGGCGATGATCCTGTCGCGGCTCCCCGTGGTGGCCGGCGTGGAATCCGTTCCGCTGTCGCAGGCCGACGGGCGCATCGCCGCCGAGGATGTTTCGGCGGCGATCGACGTCCCGCCCTTCGACAATTCGGCGGTCGACGGTTACGCGGTGCGCTTCTCCGACCTGTCCGAGACCGGATCGACGCTGCTGCCGGTCCGCGCGCGCCTGCCGGCCGGCGCCGCGCCGTCGGCGCTTTCCGCGCGCGCCGCCGACCGGATCTTCACCGGCGCGGCGATGCCGGAGGGTGCCGACACGGTGGTCATGCAGGAGGACGTCGAGGTCACGCCCGCGGGCGTCGTGCTGCCGTCCGGCATCGTCCGCGGCGCCAATCGTCGCCCGGCGGGCGAGGACATCGCGCGAGGCAGCGTCGCGATCCCCGCCGGCCGTCGGCTGCGACCGCAGGATCTGGCGCTCGCCGCCGCGATCGGACGCGACGCCATTCCCGTGCGGCGGGCGTTGCGCGTCGCGGTGTTCTCCACGGGAAACGAGCTGACGGAGCCCGGCGGCGCGCGCGCGGCGTCCGGCATCCACGACAGCAACCGCGTGATGCTGATCGCGCTGCTGCGGCGGCTCGGGGCCGATGCCCGCGACCTCGGCATCCTGCGCGACGACCCGGATGTGCTCGCCGCACGCCTGCGCGAGGCGGCGCAGGGGCACGACCTGATCCTCACCTCGGGCGGCGTCTCGGTCGGCGAGGAGGATCACGTGAAGAACGCGGTCGCCGCCGCGGGATCGCTCGCCTTCTGGCGGCTGGCGATCAAGCCCGGACGCCCGGTCGCCATGGGGGTGGTCGCCGGCACGCCGTTCGTCGGGTTGCCCGGCAATCCGGTCGCAGCCTTCGTCACCCTCGCCTTCGTCGTCCGGCCGCTTCTCGATCGCCTCGGCGGCGCGGTCCATACGGAGCCCAGAGGCATGCCCGTGCGGGCCGCCTTCGCGCTGTCGCGAAAGCCGGGCCGGCGCGAGTTCCTGCGCGTCTGCGTGCATCGAGCCGCCGACGGGGCCTGCGAGGCGACGCTGTTCCCGCGACGCGGCTCGGGCACCATCACCTCGCTCACCGGCAGCGACGGCTTCGCCGACGTGCCCGACCATCTCGACCGGATCGATCCGGGAGACGTTCTGGCATTCCACGCCTTTGCCGCGATGTGGTGACGGCGTGATCGTCGGCGATGCGGCACCGCAACCGCTAGGCTCCAGGCGCGATGCCGGCTATCGTCGAGGTCGCATCGGCATCGTTGCTGCCGGGTGAAGGCGAGCGCATCATGAAGCCCCACGCCGCGGTCAGCGACGTTCCCCCGCCGCCGGGCAAGCGCCCGTTCGTCCTCGTCGGCTTGGTGGCGGCCGGCCTGTTCGGTTGGGGCGGCTACGGGCACTGGAAGCAGTCCGCCGCCGCCACGGAGACGCAGCGCAAGGTGCGGGAGACCGTGCCGGCCGTGCGCGTCGCCGCGGTCGAGCGCAGCGACAAGCCGGTCGACCTGACCCTGCCCGGCGATACCCAGGCCTTCGCCCGCGCCGCGATCTTCGCCCGCGCGACCGGCTACATCGCCGAGCGCCGCGTCGACATCGGGTCGCGGGTCAAGGCCGGCGACATCCTGCTGCGGATCGCGGCGCCCGAGCTCGACCAGCAGCTCGCTCAGGCCGAGGCGCAGGCCGGGCAGATGCGGGCGCAATTGCTTCAGGCGAAGGCGCAGGTCGACCAGGCGCGCGCCAACGTCAATCTCGCCAACCTCACCAACAACCGCACCTCGACGCTGGCGACGCAGGGCTGGGCCTCGCGCCAGAACGCGGACAACTCGCAGGCGGGCGTGCTGAGCCAGGGCGCCTCCCTCGCGGCCGCGGAAGCCGGGGTGAAGGTCGCCGAGGCCAACATCAAGGCGCAGGACGCGACCGTCGACCGCCTCAAGGCGCTCACCAGCTTCAAGGACGTGGTCGCCCCCTTCGACGGGGTCGTCACCACCCGCAGCGTCGACGTCGGCGACCTGGTCAAGGCCGACGGAAGCGGCACGGCGCTGCTCGGCATGGATCGCGACGACATCCTGCGCATCAGCGTGAACGTGCCGCAGAACGCGGCGATCGGCGTCAGGAAGGGCGTCGTCGCCACGATCAAGGTGCCGCAGATTCCGGACCGCACCTTCTCGGGCCGGGTCGAGCGCAGCTCGGTGGCGCTGCTGACCGCGTCGCGCACCCTGACGACGGAAGTCGATGTGCCGAACCCCGACGGGACGCTGCGCGCCGGCCTCTACGTCTACGTGACCCTGCAGATTCCGCGTCCTGAGCCGGCGGTGATCGTTCCCGCCGAGGGCCTGGTGTTCAACCAGGGCGGCACCCAGGTCGCGGTCGTCGGAGACGACGACCGGGCCGAGTGGCGCTCGGTGCATATCCGGCGCGATTTCGGGACGACGATCGAGATCGACCAGGGCCTGACCGGGCAGGAGCGGATCGTGCTCGGGCCGCCGGCCGACCTTCGCGACGGCCAGCGGATCAAGCGCGATGGCGGCCCCGGCGAGGCCAAGCCGGTCCAGGCGGCGGCGCGCTGAGGGCGCTTAGTTCACCCGGACGATGAGCTTCATCTTCGGGTGGATGCCGCACAGCACGAGGAAGGTGCCGTTCTTCTCGAACGTCACCGGCGTGCGGCTGCCCGGGACCTGATCGCCGGAATCGAAGTTGAAGGCGTCCGACTCGATGTAGATGTGGTGGAGCAGGTCGCTGTCGTCGTTGACGATGGTGATCGTGTCGCCGCGGGTGACGACGAGGCTGTTGGGCTGGAACGCCCGGCCCTTCTGCGACACGAGGTGACCGCTCGCTTCCAGCCGGCCGACGAAGGCCATGCCTGCCAGAACGCCCGCGACCAGCGCCGCCGCCGTGCCGGCGACGGCGCGTGGGGCCGAGCGTGGGCTCGCGCGGCCGATCACCGATTCCCTGAGGTTGGGCATGGCGTCCTCGAAGATCACGCCTCATGGTTGCTCGGCCGTGGTTAAGATTCTGCTGATGTCGACGGCGGCTTCCGCGTGCTCCACAACGTAACTGCAGCGTTGCATCGGGCTTCGGTACGAGCCTCGGTGCCCGATCCAGCCGCCGATACGCGGCGCACCAGCTAATGGCGCCTTAACATTTCGCATTTAACTTGGCCGAGCGCGGGCAGAAAGAAGCTACGTCTCGATGCGATGGAATGGGACCGGACCGAATAGGAGGCCACGCTCGGCAACGAGCGGGATGCCGCGCATGGTGGATGCGCGGGTGACCATCCGTGGCCGGATCCTCCTGGCGTTCCTGACCATGAGCCTGATCACCGGCGCGCTCGGTCTCTACGCAATCCGGGGCCTTCAGGATGCGGGCGAGCTCGTCAACCGCACCTACGACGAATCGCTGATGTCGATCAATTACGCGCGGGCCGCGGCAGCGGACTTCGCCAAGATGCGCTCCGCCTTCGCCCGGCGCATGGTGACCGGCGATCCGGCGGCCGCCTCCAAGCTCGATGCCGAGATCAACGAGCTCGCCGCGACGCTCTCCGACGACCTCGGGATCGCCGTCGAGCGCTCGCAATCCGACCGTGTGATCCGTTCGGCCAAGGCCGTCCAGGAGGGCGTGGAGCTCTGGGAGTCGATGCGCCACGGCCTCGACGGATCGACCGGCAAGAGCGCCGCCTGGGACGCCCTCGACCGCCAGGCCGGCATCGTCGACGGGCAGATCGAGCTTCTGGTCAACTATACCGCCGGCGACGGTTTCGTCTTCCGCCAGACCGCCCGGACCGTCGTCGCGCAGGAGATCCGCTTCAACGTGATCGCGATGGCGGTGGCGCTGATCCTGTCCGGCTTCGTCGCCTACCTGCTGAACCGCCGGATCATCGGCCCGCTCGCCTCGGCCTCGGCGGTCGCAGAGCGGATCGCGGCCGGCCGCCTCGACGACGCGGTGCCGACCGGCGGCCGCGACGAGCTGGGTGCGCTCCTGCGGGCCATGGCGACCATGCGCGACAACATCCAGGCGATGATGGAGCGCGAGGTCAGCCAGCGCCGCTCCGCCGAGGCCCTGCTGGCCGACGCGCTCCAAAGCTCGCGCGAAGGCGTCGTGGTCGTCGACGCCCACGGGCGGATCGCTCTGGCCAACGCCCAGGCGCTGGAGTTCTTCAGCGGCCTGCGCTCGGCCGTCGAGGTCGGATCGTCGGTGATCGCGCTCGCCAACGGCGAGATCGACGCGCCGGCCCCGATGATCGACTGCGCGCGGACCCTGTCGCGCGACGGCGAGGTCCTGCTCGCCGACGGCCGCTGGTTGCGCGTCAGCCGCAGCGCCACGCAGGAGGGCGGGTTCGTCGCCGTGTGCAGCGACATCAGCGTCCTGAAGGAGCAGGAGGCCGGGCTCACGCAGACGAACCTGCGCCTCGACGCGGCGCTCGACAACATGAGCCAGGGCCTGTGCCTGTACGATGCCGACCACCGCCTGATGGTGGTGAACCGGCGCTACGCCGAGATCTACAACCTGCCGCCCGGTTCGGTCGTGCCGGGCATGTCGGCCGAAGCGGTGCTTCAATGCAGCCTCGGCGCCGGCCACCATCCGGGCTCGACCCTCGCCGATATGCTGCGCGAGGCCGCCTGCATCTTCGGGACGAGCCGCCAGCGCACCCATTTCCAGGAACTCGCCAACGGCCGGGTCGTCGCCATCGAGCAGCGGATGACCGCCGATGGCGGCTTCGTCGCGACCTACGACGACGTGACCGAGCGGCGCCAGGCCGAGGCGCGGATCGCCTATCTCGCCCACCACGACACCCTCACCGGCCTGCCGAACCGGATCCTGTTCAGCGAGCAGGTCGACGCCGCGATCGCGCAGGCCGGGCGCGGCACGGGCTTTGCCGTGTTCTGCCTCGATCTCGACGATTTCCGGCCGGTGAACGACACCCTCGGCCACGTGGTCGGCGACGAGCTGCTGCAGGCGGCGGCCAACCGGATCGGAGCCTGCATCCGCGAGATCGACAGCTGCGCCCGCCTCGGCAGCGACGAGTTCGCGATCCTGCAGCGCGGGATCGACACCGCCGAGGATGCCGCCGTGCTCGCCCGCCGCCTTGTCGAAGTGCTGGGCGCGCCCTTCGTCCTGTCGAGCCACACGGTGACCCTCGGCGTCACCCTCGGGATCACCCTGGCGCCTTACGACGGCACGAGCTGCGAGAAGCTCCTGATGAACGCCGACGTCGCGCTGGCGCGGTCGAAGGTCGACGCCCGCGGATCGTTCCGGTTCTTCGAGCCGGAGATGGATGCGCGCCTGCAGGCACGCCGGCTGTTCGAGGTCGACCTGCGCGAGGCGGTCGCCAACGAAGCCTTCGAGGTCCACTACCAGCCGATCTACTGCCTCAACGCCGAGCGGATCTGCGGCTTCGAGGCGCTGCTGCGCTGGAACCACCCGGTGCGCGGATGGGTGTCGCCGGTCGAGTTCATCCCCGTCGCCGAGGAGCTCGGCCTGATCGTGCCGCTGGGCGAATGGGTGCTGCACCGCGCCTGCGAGGAGGCCGCCCGCTGGCCCGAGGGCCTGAAGGTCGCCGTGAACGTCTCGGCGGTGCAATTCACCTCCGCGAGCCTGATCACCGTCGTGCGCGAGGCCCTGCAGCGCGCCGGCCTGCCCGGCCAGCGCCTCGAATTGGAGATCACCGAATCGGTGCTGGTCGCCAACCCGGGCGCGACGACGGCGATCCTGCACAATCTCAAGATGCTCGGCGCCCGCGTCTCGATGGACGATTTCGGCACCGGCTACTCGAGCTTGAGCTACCTGCGCAGCTTCCCCTTCGACAAGATCAAGATCGACCAGTCCTTCGTGCGCGACCTGTGCGCCGAGAACGGGACCGAGTTCATCGTCCGTGCGGTGATCGGCCTGGGCGCCAGCCTGCGGATGACCACGACGGCCGAGGGCGTCGAGACCGAGGCGCAGCTGTCCAAGCTGCGAGCCGAGGGCTGCGACGAGGTGCAGGGCTACCTGTTCAGCCGACCGGTTCCCTCGGTCGAGCTGCCCGCCCTGATCACCCGTTGGAACGGCGCGGCGCGGGCGATCGCCTGATCCGCGCCGGCCGGTTCGGCCGACGCGGATTCGATCGGTCGAGTCGCGGGCCGGCGGTCCTACTCCGCCGCGTCGAGGCGCGGGCGTTCGATCACCGTGCGGCCGCGCTTGACCAGCTCGGCCGTGCGGAACGCCACTTCCAGGGCCTGCTCCGCGTTGAGGCGCGGGTCGCAGTAGGTATGGTAGCGATCCTGGAGGTCGTCGGCCGTCAGCGCGCGGGCGCCGCCCGTGCATTCGGTCACGTCCTTGCCGGTCATCTCCAGGTGGATGCCGCCCGGGATGGTGCCTTCGGCCGAATGGACGCCGAAGAAGCCCTCGATCTCCTGCATCACCCGCTCGAACGGGCGCGTCTTGTAGCGGCCGGCCGAGATCGTGTTGCCGTGCATCGGATCGCAGACCCACACGACGCTGCGCCCCTCGCGCTCGATCGCGCGAACCAGGCGCGGAAGATGCTCGCCGACCTTGTCCGCCCCGAACCGGCAGATCAGGCTGAGCCGACCGGCCTCGTTGCCGGGATTCAGCTTGTCGACGAGCCGGATCAGGCCGTCGGGCTCCATCGACGGCCCGCACTTCAGGCCGATCGGGTTGCAGATGCCGCGGGCGTACTCGACGTGGGCGTGATCGGGCTGGCGCGTCCGGTCGCCGATCCACAGCATGTGGCCAGATGTGGCGTACCAATCGCCGGTCGTCGAATCGACGCGGGTCATCGCCTCCTCGTAGCCGAGCAGCAGCGCCTCGTGGCTGGTATAGAAGTCGGTGGTCCGCACCTCCTGGTGCGTCTCGGGATTGATCCCGATGGCGCGCATGAAGTCGAGCGCCTCCGTCATCCGCTCGGCGACGTCGGCGTAGCGAGACGATTGCGGGCTGTCCTTGACGAAGCCCAGCATCCAGCGGTGGGAGTTCTCGAGGTTGGCGTAGCCGCCGGTCGCGAAGGCGCGCAGCAAGTTGAGCGTCGCCGCCGACTGCCGGTACGCCTCGAGCTGCCGGCGCGGATCCGGAATGCGTGCCTCGTCCGTGAAGGTCAGGCCGTTGACGATGTCGCCGCGGTAGCTCGGCAGGCTCACGCCGTCGAGCGTCTCGGTCGGCGAGGAGCGCGGCTTGGCGAACTGCCCAGCGATGCGCCCGACCTTCACCACCGGCGACGCGCCGGCGAAAGTCAGCACCAGCGCCATCTGCAGGAACACGCGGAAGAAATCGCGGATGTTGTCGGCCGAATGCTCGTCGAAGCTCTCGGCGCAATCGCCGCCCTGAAGCAGGAAGGCCTGCCCGGTGGAGACGCGCGCGAGCGCCGTCTTGAGCTTGCGCGCCTCGCCGGCGAAGACCAGGGGCGGGAAGCTCGCGAGCTGGGCCTCGACCGCTTCAAGGGCGGCCGGATCCGGATAGGCCGGCACCTGCTGAATCGGCAGGTCACGCCATGTCTTCGGTGTCCAACGCTCGCCCATCACACAACTCCCCCGCACCGTGCGGCGATCTTTCCTCCACGCCGAATCCTGGCGCGAAGCGCGGCTTATAGAGTGCTTTTTTCCGGGGAGCGAGATGAGGCCGGCGCAGGCCAGGGCGGATCGGGGGTCAGGTCCCGTATCCGCCTCCGCGAAGATCAGCCTTCGCCGTCCTCGACCTCGATGCCGTGCTCGGCCAGGATCCAGAAGATCGCTTCCAGGTCCTCCGCCGAGACGTCCCGGGGCGGAAGCGCCTCCTCCAGGTCCTCGTAGGTCAGGCAGCGGCTGCGCCGGGCCGCCGCCTTCGTCAGCAGCGCTTCGATCGCGCCCTGGATGTCGGGCGCCAGCGCGTCCCGGCTCGGCAGGGTGGTGGTGAAGGCCGGCCGGAGCGCGTCGGCCAGGAGGCCGTCGATCACGCGCTGACGCCGCGCCTGCGCGTCGCCGGCCGTCGGCACCGGCTCGGCCGGGCCGGCCTTGCCCGGCTCGCGCTTGCCGGGGTCTTTCTTGCCGGAGTCTTTCTTGCCCATCGATCGGATATGGCTCGTGAAACCGCGCCGTCGAGACCCGGCGCGACCGGGATCGTCAGCCGACGGCGACGGGATGCTTGGTCACCTGCGGGACCCGCATGGTGACCAGTTCCTCGGACGCGGTCGGGTGCACCGCGATGGTGCGGTCGAAATCGGCCTTCGTCGCGCCCATGGTCACCGCGATGCCGACCGCCTGGATGATCTCGCCGGCATCGTGCCCGAAGATGTGGACGCCCACGACCTTGTCGCTGGCGCAGTCGACCAGCACCTTCATCAGGATCTTCTCGTCGCGTCCCGACAGCGTCGCCTTCATCGGCCGGAAGCTCGCCTTGAACACGTCGATCTTGCCGAAGATCGCGCGGGCGGTGTCTTCGTTGTGGCCGACGACGCCGATCTCCGGGGTCGAGAACACCGCGGTCGGGATCAGGCGGTGGTCGACGCAGGCCGGCTTCTCGCCGAACACCGTGTCGGCGAAGGCGTGGCCCTCGCGGATCGCGATCGGCGTGAGGTTGGCGCGATTGGTGACGTCGCCGACCGCGTAGATGGAGGGCACCGCGGTCCGCGAGTAGGCGTCGACCGGGATCGCGCCGGCGGCGTCGGTCTCGATCCCGACGCGGTCGAGGCCGAGCCCGCCGACGTTCGGGCGCCGGCCGGTCGCGATCAGCACCTGGTCGACCGTGATCGTCTCGCCGTCGTCCAGCGTCGCGGCGATCCCGCCCGCGACGCGCTCGAGCTTCGCGAGGGTGCGCCCGAGCTTGAGCGACATCCGCCTGGCGTAGGCTTCGCCGAGCGCGTCGCGGATCTCGTCGTCGAAGCCGCGCAGCAGCCTGTCGCCGCGATGGAGCAGCGTCGTCCGGCTGCCCAGGGCCGCGAACACGCCGGCGAACTCGACGGCGATGTAGCCGCCGCCGATCACCAGGATGCGCTCGGGTAGCGTTTCCAGCTCGAACACCTCGTTCGAGGTGATCGCCAGCTCGGCGCCCGGCACCGCCGGTTCCTTCACCGGATGGGCGCCGACCGCCACCAGGATCACCTTGGCGGTCACGCGCGCGCCGCTGCCGACGAGGCGGATCGTGTGCGCGTCCTCGATCACGGCGCGCTCCGGCACCACCGTGACCCCGGCGCGGATCAGGTTGGCGTCGTAGATCCCTTCGAGCCGGGTCACCTCGGCGTCGCGCCGCCGCTTCAGGACGCTCCAGTCGAAGCGCGGTGCCTCGACGGTCCAGCCGAACCCGGCGGCGTCCTCGAACTCGTCGGCGAAGCGACCGGCATAGACCATCAGCTTCTTCGGCACGCAGCCGCGGATCACGCAGGTGCCGCCGACGCGGTACTCTTCCGCCATGGTCACGCGGGCGCCGTAGCCGGCCGCGATCCGCGCGGCGCGAACGCCGCCCGAGCCGCCGCCGATGACGAACAGGTCGACGTCGTAGGTGTCGGTCATGACGGGGTCCGATCGGGCGCGGCCGAAGGCCGGGGAAGGGGTGCCTGCGCGGTGCGGTGCCCGGCATCGCGCAGCCAGGTGATGGCAGCGCCGAGGCCGGCGGTCCACCACGCCGCCCAGGTGTTGTGCTCGACCAAGGCGATGGCCGCCGCCGCCGCGATCAGGGCGAGCGCCGTCGCGCGCTCGGCCGAATCCGAACCCGCGACCGGCGCGAGCATCAGCATTGAGACGGCCGCGACGAGCACGGCGCCGACGACGCCGAGCTCGGCCCAGACCTGAAGGAACGCGTTGTGCGGATGGCCGACCGCCAGAAGCGTGCGCATCTCGGGATCGAGGCGTTGGGCCACCGGCGTCTCGGCGAAGCGGGCGGAGGTGCCGAAGCCCGCCCCGACCCACGGATCCGCCGCGACCGCGGCGCCGAAGCTGCGGGCGATGGCGACGCGGGCGCGCGACGAGGAATGCACCAGCCGCTCGTGCGCGGCCTCCGGCATGAAGCGATCGAGCAGGTCGCCCTCCACCGGCGCCAGCGCCACCGCGAGGCCGAGACTCAGCCCGGCCACGCCGACGGCGAGCCGGCCCGGCACGAGCCGCGCGAGAGCGAACATCGCCCCGCCGGCGATCAGCCCCATGGCGGCGGCTCCGCTCACCGAGCGCAGGATGCCGAGGGCCGCGAAGGCCAAAGCGACGAGGGCGAGAACCCGCCGGCCCTGCCGCCACAGCGCCAGGGCGAGCGGGCCGGCGACGACGGCGAGGGTCAGCGCCGGGCGGTTGTAGACGAATTCCGCCACCCGCTGACCGAGCGCGCGCTGCAGCGGCAGGCCGGTGGCGAGGCCGACGGCGATGGTCAGCCCGGCGAGCACCACCATCGCCGCCGCGAGCGGGGCCGCGAAGGCCGGGATGCGCCCCGGCGCGAGGCGGGCGAGGAGGTAGGCGGCGACGAGCGTCGGCAGTAACTCGCCGGCCATCCGCAGCGACAGCGCGGGGAACGGCGTCCAGGCCAGGGTGAGCGCGCACCAGGCGAGGAACGCCAGCGCGGCGAGGCCGATCGGCCTCGCGAGCGGCGGGACGAGGCGGCGCGGGACCGCGCCGGCATCCTCGACGCAGCGCCCGGCCAGGAACAGCACGGCCGCGATGGCGACGACGAGGGGGCTCGACCGGTTGGCCAGCGCCATCGCCAGGGGCATCACGGCGAGCGCGACGGCGCCCGCTGCATAGAGTCGTCGGGACGGGGACACGGGCCGGCCGCGCGGTCGATTCGTGTGCCTACTGGAGCTGGTGCCCGCGCTTGCCCATCTCGGCGCGCACGCGGACCATGACGTATTCCGAGACTTCCTGGGTCCAGGTCTGCATCGCCTGCACCATCTCGTCGAGGATCTGAGGCTGGGTCTCGACGTAGCGCTTGCCGGCGGGCGAGCGGAAGAACGCCGCGATGTCCTGCAGCTCGGCTTCGCTCAGCTTGTTCGCGTAGATTCGCGCCGCGGTGTCGATGATGCGCTGCTTCTGCAGCTCCATCTCGGGGTTGAGGCCCTGCAGCACCTCGTCGAGGTCCTTGCTCAGCTCGGGGCGGGTGACGGTCTGCTGCTTGATCTGCTCGGCGAAGGCCGGAATGATCGAGTCGAACGAGCGCGCGATGCCGGAATTGAGCATCACCTCGCGGGCGAGCGCGAGATGGTTGGCGCCGATCGTCGGGGCGCCGCGCGTGGCCGAGGCGGCGGGCGCGGCCGGCGTCGCGGCGGGCTTCTGAGGCGCAGCCTTCTGGGCCTGGGCGAGGCCGGGCGCAGCGGCGACTAGGGCCGCGACCAGCACGGGGAAGAGGCGACGAGAGAGGACGGGCATTCCGGGCATTCCTGAAGCGAGGGGAAGAGCCGGCGCCGGCATCCGAGGCCGTCGCCGGGGCGCCGTCGGGCGCGCTGATGCAGCTATGCGAGGCTGCCGATCACGGTGATCTCGGCCTGCCCGTCGCGGTCCTCGGCGAGGATGGCCGCGGTGGCGATCCCGAGGAACAGGCCGTGCTCGACCACGCCCGGCACCGACCAGAGCAGCGCCGACAGCCGCTTGGCATCGGCGATCCGCCCGAGGCGCGCGTCGAGGATGTGGTGGCCGCCGTCGGTCGTGAGCGGCGCGCCGCCGGGGGCCATGCGCAGCGCGACCGCACCCGTGCAGCCGGCGCGCGCGATCGCCGCCTCGACGGCGCGCCGGGTCGCCGTGAGGCCGAAGACGTTGACCTCGATCGGCAGCGGGAAGGCGCCGAGCGTCCCGACGCGCTTGGCGGCATCGGCGATCACCACCATGCGGCGGCTGGCGCAGGCGACGATCTTCTCGCGCAGCAGCGCCGCGCCGCCGCCCTTGATCAGCCGGAGATCGGCATCGACCTCGTCGGCCCCGTCGATCGTCAGGTCGAGCTCGGGCAGTTCCTCCAGCGTCGCGAGGCGGATGCCTTCCCGCGTCGCCGCCGCGTGGGTCGCCTCGGAGGTCGGGACGCCGACGACGTCGAGGCCGTCGCGAACCCGCGCGCCGAGCAACGCGACGAAGGCCGCCGCCGTCGATCCGGTGCCGAGGCCGAGCCGCATTCCGGGCTCGACGAGATCGAGGGCGCGGGCGGCGGCCGCGCGGCGCAGGTCCGGGCCGCTCACGACGACGTCCCGCCGTCGGGTCTCACGAAAGGATGCATGCGCAGGGTGCCGGTCCGTCCCGTTGGGATGCGGGACGCCCTAGCATGGCCGCCGTCGCGCCGGGAAGCCGCGGTACCGGCCGAGACCGGTATTCGGATGACGATCCCCCCGGTGGGATCCGGCTTCGTCAGAACCGGCTGCCGCCCTGCGGCGGCGTCGCGCTCGCGCCGGCCCGGCCCGGGACGCTGCCGACGAGCGGCGCCTCGGCGGCCCCCTCGGCCGACGGGTTGGTCTGCTGGGTGCAGACGACCTGCTCCTTCTTCACCAGCACGAAGCAGATGCTCATCTCGCCGGTGCGGTAGTTCACCCGGAACACGCCCGCCTCCCGGGTGTGGCGCGTCGCCACGAGCCCATATTCCGACGGGGGCTGCGCACCGGCGCCCTCGCCGGCCGCGAAGCAGACCGTGAGACCGATGCCGCCGGCGCCTTCCTGCAAGCCGTACTGGCACGAGGTGACCTCGCCGGTGACCTTGTCGACCCGATACATGCGGTTGAGGTCGGCCTGGGGCGCCGGAACGAACTCGAACGAGGCGGCGGCGGCGACACCCGGCGCGAGCAGGCCGAGGCCGAGGGCGAGCAGAGGGAGTTTCATGGGGGGTCCCGGAGGGTGTGACGCCCCTCCTTTCGAGGGGGTTTCGGGCAAGTGTGGGGCGCCGCACGCCGTCCCGCGCACGACGCGCACGGTTTCGAAACCTGCCCGCAACCTTGCCCCGCCGCGGGCGGCCGGCTAGCGAGGGCCCCTCCCCCCGC
>NZ_VRVH01000096.1:0-14736 GCF_008040095.1 Methylobacterium sp. WL6
GCCTTGGCGCGGTCGGCCCGGCCGGCGGCGGTCGCGTCCGCGCTGCGCTGGCGCTCGGCGGCGTTGCGGGCCTGAGCGTTGCCCTTGGCGGTGGCGGCTTCGAGATCGCGGCCGAAGCGGGCATGCGCCGCCGCCGCATCCGCCAGGTCGCGCGTCGTCGCGCGAGCGGATGCCCGCGCCGCCGCATCCACGAAGTCCGTCGTTCCCACCGCCATGCACGCTCTCCTGCCGGCAGTGGAGCAAGCGACAGGCCAGCGCGTGCGCCGAGCCAAGAGACTGAGAAACATCGTCTTTCGGCGACGGACCGGCTGGGGGATCATGCCGCCGCGGGCCGATGCTGCCGCGTGCCCGGCAGGACTTGCCGGGGCGGTCGACCGCGGCGATCGGGACGCGCCCTGGAAACGCCGAACGACACACACTATAGACAGGCCCGTGCGGCGGGATCTTCGCAGACCCGTGCCGCCGTCAGACCCGGCGCCATGAACTCCCTTGATCTTGCCAAGCTCCCGCACGAGACGCGCGTCGTCGTCGCCATGTCCGGCGGCGTCGATTCCTCCGTCGTGGCCGGGCTGCTGAAGCGCCAGGGCTACGACGTCGTCGGCATCACCCTGCAGCTCTACGACCACGGCGCCGCGACCCATCGCAAGGGCGCCTGCTGCGCCGGCCAGGACATCCACGACGCCCGCCGCGTCGCCGAGCGCCTCGGCATTCCGCACTACGTCCTCGACTACGAGGACCGCTTCCGCGACGCGGTGATCGACCGGTTCGCCGAGAGCTACCTGGCCGGCGAGACGCCGATCCCGTGCGTCGAGTGCAACCGCTCGATCAAGTTCCGCGACCTGCTGGCGACCGCCCGCGACCTCGACGCCGACTGCCTCGCCACCGGCCATTACGTCGCGAGCCGGGCGCTGCCGGGGGAGGGCGGGCGCCGGGCGCTCTACCGCGCCCTCGATCCGGCGCGCGACCAGAGCTACTTTCTCTACGCCACGACGCAGGACCAGCTCGACTTCCTGCGGTTCCCGCTCGGCGAGCTGCCCAAGGACGAGACCCGGCGCCTGGCGCGCGAGCTGGAGCTGGTGGTGTCGGAGAAGCCCGACAGCCAGGACATTTGCTTCGTGCCGCAGGGCCGCTACGCCGACGTGATCGCGCGGCTCCGCCCCGACGCCGCGCGGCCGGGCGAGATCGTGGATCTCGACGGCCAGGCGCTCGGGCGCCACGAGGGCATCATCCACTACACGGTCGGCCAGCGCCGCGGCCTGCGCGTGGCCTCGCCCGAGCCGCTCTACGTGGTCCGGCTCGAGCCCGACACCGCCCGCGTGGTGGTCGGCCCGCGCACCGCGCTGGCGACCCACCGCATCCGGCTCACCGACGTGAACTGGCTCGGGGCACCGGGCCCCGTCTCCGACATGGCGGTCGCGGTGCGCGTGCGCTCGACGCGCGAGCCGCGCCTTGCCCGGCTCGACTACGACCCCGCGACCGGCGCCGCCGAGATCGTCCTGGCCGTGCCCGAGGACGGGGTCTCGCCGGGCCAGGCCTGCGCGATCTACGCCGACGAGACCCCGCGCGGACGCGTGCTCGGCGGCGGCACGATCCGCCGCATCGACGCGGCCTCGGCGGGCGCGGCGAGAGCCGCGTGATCCGACGCGGCCCGCTCTGAATATCCCCCTCGAGACCGGAAGAGAACACGAATGCTGAGCGAGCCGGAGGCCGGGCCGAGCACCGCCCTGATGCGCAAGGCCTATGCCCGCTGGGCGCCGGTCTACGACGTGGTCTACGACAAGCTCACCGAGCCGGCCGCCCGGGCCGCGGTGGCCGCCGCCGCCGAGAGCGGCCCGCGCATCCTCGAGGCCGGCGTCGGCACCGGCCTGTCGCTCGGCTACTACCCGCGCGCCAGCTTCGTCTGCGGCGTCGACCTGTCCGAGGACATGCTGAAGCGCGCCCGCCGCAAGGTGCAGCGCCGCGGCCTTACCCACGTGAAGGGCCTGCAGGTGATGGACGTCTGCCGCCTCGGCTACGCCGATGCGTCGTTCGACGCGGTGGTGGCGCAGTTCCTGATCACCCTGGTGCCCGACCCGGAAGCCGCCCTGTCCGAGTTCCTGCGGGTGGTCCGCCCCGGCGGCGGCATCGTGCTCGCCAACCATTTCGGGCAGACCGAGGGACCGGTGGCGAAGGTCGAGGAGATCGTCGCGCCGCTCTGCACGAAGATCGGCTGGTCGTCGGACTTCAAGTCGACCCGGATCGAGGCCTGGGCGCGGCGCAACGGCGTCGAGTTCATCGGCGTCGCGCCGACCTTCCCGGGCGGGTTCTTCAAGATCCTGCGGATGCGTAAGCCCGCGTGACCGCGGCCGGCGCGACGCCGCCCGAGCGTCCGCGCTCCGCCCGCCGCCGCGCGCTGCGCTGGCTGCCCCTGGCGCTGCTGATCGCGCTGTCGATCGCCGTGCTGGTCTCGGGCGCGTCGCAGCTTCTCAGCCTCGACCGGCTGCTCGAGTCGCGGCAATGGCTGCGCGCCTTCGTCGAGGCGGACCGCCCGCGCGCCCTCGTGCTGGCCTACCTGATCTATGTCGGCTCCGTCGTCGTCTCGGTGCCGGCGACGCTGATCCTCACCATGGTGTGCGGCTTCCTGTTCGGCATCGTCACCGGCGCGATCGTCGCCGTCTGCGCCGCCACCACAGGCGCCGCGATCGTCTTCGCGATCGGCCGCGGGCCGGCCTCGGACCTGCTGCGGCGGGTGGCCGGGCCGCGGCTCGGTGCGCTCGCCGAGGGGTTTCGCAACGATGCCTTCGGCTACATCGTGTTCCTGCGCCTGCTGCCGCTGTTCCCGTTCTGGATGACCAATCTCGGGCCGGCCGCGTTCGGCGTGGCGCTGCGCACCTTCGTGCTCGCCACCGCCTGCGGCCTGCTGCCCGGCGCCTTCGTCTACGCGGCGACCGGCGCCGGCATCGAGGACGTGGTCGCAGCCCATGCGGACGCGAAAGCAGCCTGCCTATCCGCCGGCGGCAGCGATTGCGACAACGCGCTGAGCTTCCGCGCGCTGGTGACGCCGCGGATGGTGATCGGCCTCGGCAGCCTCGGCCTGTTCGCGCTACTCTCGATCGGCCTGCGGCGGCGCTTCATGCGGCGCAACGCAGGCTGATCCGCGGGACCGCTCGACCTTCGCGGGACGCGATTATCCCCACGCTGCGTACTGAAAATCGCGTTCGCGCGCCGATCCCGGGGGTGATGCCCCCTCGACGCTTCCTCGGCCCGCGGGCTACGAGGGATGATCGTGCCACCGTCTCGGCCAGGGGATGCGGGTTGCGACGGGACGTTCGCGAAGAGGCACGGGGTCGCCGCGCTTTCCGGGGCCGGGATAGCAGTGGTCGCAAGGACTGACACGGACTCGACGGAGGCGGCAGAGCGCGACGCGCCCGTCGCGGTGCCGCGTTCCGACCGCTGGCTCAAGCGCCTCGGCCTTTCCGGACGGCTCTTCCTCGTCACCGTCGCCTTCGTCGCGGCGATCGAGATCCTGATCTTCGTGCCCGCGGTCGCGAATTACCGCCTGTCCTGGCTGTCCGACAGAATCAGCGCCGCGCAGGTCGCGGCCCTCGTGCTCGATGCCAGCGAAGGGCACCCGGTGTCCGACGAGCTCGCCCGGCGCCTGCTGGCCGGCGTCGGCGCCCGCGCGATCGCGGTCCGCGACGGCGACACCCGCCAGCTCCTGTCGATCGAGCCGATGCCGGACCGGGTCTCCGACACGGTCGACCTGCGCAACCGATCGATCTGGTGCGCCATCCGCGGCGCCTGGCGGACGCTGACCGAACCGGTCGACGAGCCGATCCGCATCGTCGGCCAGGGCTGGGAAGGCTTCGACCTGGTCGAGATCATCCTCGACGACGCACCGCTGAAGCAGGCGGTGGTCGATTTCGCGATCCGGCTGGCGGTGTCGTCGCTGATCATCGCCACCGCCGCGGCCGGCCTCGTCTTCTTCGTGCTGCAGACCCTGATCGTGCGGCCGGTGCGCCGGCTCGCGCGCAACATCACCGCCTTCGCCGACGACCCGGAGGGGGCCGACCGGATCATCACGCCCGCGCCGCGCAGCGACGAGATCGGGCTCGCCGAGACCGCGCTGGCACGGATGCAGCGGACGCTCGCGGACCAGCTGCGCCAGAAGCGCCGGCTCGCCGAGCTCGGGCTCTCGGTCGCCAAGATCAACCACGAGCTGCGCAACCTGCTGACCGGAGCGCAGCTGCTCGGCGACCGGCTCGAGGAAACCTCGGACCCGATGGTGCAGCGCGTGGCGCCGCGCCTCGTCGCGACGCTGGGGCGGGCGATCCGCTTCTGCGAGGCGACGCTGGCCTACGGCCGCGCCGCCGAGCGCACGCCGCGCAGCCGCGCGTTCGCGCTGGCCCCGGTCCTGGCGGAACTCGCCGATCTCGCGGCGCTCTCCGCCCACGGCCGCGTCCGGGTCGTGACCGAGGTCGCCCCCGAGCTGACGGTGTTCGCCGATTCCGAGCAGATCGGGCGGGCGATCGGAAACCTGGTGCGCAACGCCGTGCAGGCGCACGACTTCACCGAGGCGAACGTGGCCTCGCCGGAGGTGCGGATCACGGCCGGGCGCGAATGCGCCGGTGCGGTGACGATCCTGGTGGCCGATAACGGTCCCGGCCTGCCGGCGCGGGCGAAGGAGCACCTGTTCGAGGCCTTCCAAGGCTCGATGCGCTCGGGCGGCACCGGGCTCGGCCTCGCCATCGCCTCCGAGCTCGTGCGGCTGAACGGCGGGACGCTGTCGCTCGACCCCGCCGCCGAGGGCACCCGGTTCCGGATCGTGCTGCCGGACGCCGAGGCCTGAGGCCTACTCGGCGGCTTCCATCATGGGCGTGGCCACCGTGATGCCGATGTCGCGCAGCAGGGCGGCGTCGGAATCGGTCTCGTTGTTGGCGGTGGTCAGCAGGCGCTCGCCGTAGAAGATCGAGTTGGCGCCGGCGAGGAAGCACAGGATCTGCGCCTCGCGGGTCAGCCCCTTGCGCCCGGCGCTGAGGCGCACCCGCGCCTTCGGCATCACGATCCGCGCGGTCGCGCACATCCGCACGAGGTCGAGCGGGTCGACCGGCGGGCGGTCCTCCAGCGGCGTGCCTTCGACGGCGACGAGGGCGTTGATCGGCACGCTCTCGGGATGCGGCGCGTGGTTGGCGAGCACCTGGAGCATCGCGGCCCGGTCGGTCACGCCCTCGCCCATGCCGACGATGCCGCCGCAGCACAGGCCGATGCCGGCCTCGCGCACGTTTTCCAGGGTCTGGAGCCGGTCGGCGTAGGTCCGGGTTGAGATGATGTCCTCGTAGAAGTCCGGTCCGGTGTCGAGGTTGTGGTTGTAGGAGGTCAGCCCGGCCTCGGCGAGCCGCACGGCCTGGGACGGCGTCAGCATGCCGAGGGTGACGCACGCCTCCATGCCCAGGCCGCGCACGCCGCGGACCATGGCCAGCACCGCGTCGAATTCCGGGCCGTCCTTCGGCTGGCGCCAGGCGGCGCCCATGCAGAACCGGTGCGCCCCGGCCGCCTTCGCCTCGGCGGCCTCGCGCAGCACCGCGTCGACCGGCATCAGGCGCTCCTTGGCCATGCCGGTGCCCTTGTGATGGGCCGATTGCGGGCAGTAGGCGCAATCCTCGGGGCAGCCGCCGGTCTTGATCGACAGGAGCGAGGCGCGCTGGATGTCGGCCGGATCGTTGTGGGCCCGGTGCACGGAGGCGGCGCGAAACACGAGGTCGAGCAGCGGCAGGTCGTGGATCGCGCGGATCTCCTCGACCGTCCAGTCGTGGCGGATGGCGGGGGCGGCGGGGAGCGGGGTCGGCTGCATCATGCGCCCATGAGGCGAATCCGTGGGCGAAAATCAAGCCGTCCGGCTCAGGCCGCCGCACCGCGCAGGCGCGACAGGCCATGCCAGGCCGGCGCGATCACGAAGCTCGTCAGCGGAATCAGCAGGCCGCCGACGACGAGGCCGACGAGACCGGAGCCGGCGGCCGTCACCAGCCATTCGGCAAGGCCGGACAGGGCGGGCGGCAGCAGGCCGGCGACCGCTTCGGAGGCCGCATGCAGGGCGTGGGCGACCTGCGGCAGGCCGTAGGTCTCGAGCCCGTGGACCAGGATGCCGCCGCCGACCCAGATCATCGCCGCCGTGCCGACGATGGCGAGCAGGGCCAGGAACGGCGGCATCCCGGTGACGATGCCCCGGCCGAGCGCGCGGGTGACGCTGCCGAACGCGGAGGTGGAGGTGCTCGCCGCCATCGCCAGACCGGCGTCGTCCGCCTTCACGATCAGCGCCACCGCGCCGTAGACGAAGGCGGTGATGCCGACGGCCACCAGCGCCATCACGGCGGCCTTCGTGGCGACGCCGCCGTCGGGCAGCGCCGCCAGGGTGATCGCCATGATCTCGGCCGAGAGGATGAAGTCGGTCTTGATCGCGCCCGAGACCTTGCGGTCCTCCATCGCCCGGCCGTCGCCGGCGGCATCGCGCGGGGTGTCGTCGGCGTGGCCGGCATGCGGGAACAGCGCCTCGTAGACCTTCTCGGCGCCCTCGTAGCAGAGGTAGGCGCCGCCGAGCATCAGCAGCGGCGTGATCGCCCAGGGCGCGAAGGCGCCGAGCGCCAGGGCGGCCGGGAGCAGGAACAGCAGCTTGTTGCGCAGCGACCCCAGCGCGATCCTGCCGACGATCGGCAGCTCGCGCTCGGCGGCGAAGCCGACGACGTAGCGCGGCGTCACCGCCGCATCGTCGATCACCACGCCGGCCGCCTTCACGCCGGCCTTGGCCGCCTGGGCGGCGACGTCGTCGAGCGAGGCCGCGGCGACCTTGGCGATCCCGGCGATGTCGTCGAGAAGGGCGATCAAACCGATGCTCACGTGACGGCGTCCTCCGAGGTACAGAGCCTTCTGTGCAGAGGACGTTCACGAAGTCGAGAGCGGATCGCCGTCCGTCGTGGCGGCACGACCGCAGCCATCGAGGAAAAGCGTCAGTTCGTGGGCTCGCCGGCGGAGACCTTCGCGGTCCAGTCGTCGAAGGCGATCACCGGCTGGCGCTGCTCGCCCAGCCCCTCGATGCGCACGATCATCTCGTCGCCGGCCTTGAGATAGCGCGGCGGCTTCATGCCGAGGCCGACGCCGGGCGGGGTGCCGGTGGTGATGACGTCGCCGGGCTCGAGCATCATGAAATGCGAGACGTAGGCGACGAGCTGGGGCACGTCGAAGATCATCGTCGCGGTCGAGCCGGTCTGCATCCGCTGCCCGTTCACGTCGAGGCTCATCGCGAGGTTGCCGAGGTTGGGGATCTCGTCGAGGGTCACGAGCCACGGGCCGAGCGGCCCGAAGGTCGGGCAGCCCTTGCCCTTCGTCCAGGTCGGACCGCGCTCCATCTGCCATTCGCGCTCGGAAACGTCGTTGCAGATGCACACGCCCGCCACGTAGTCGAGCGCCTCGTTGGCGTGGACGTAGGAGGCGCGGGAGCCGATCACCACGGCGAGCTCGACCTCCCAGTCGGTCTTGGCCGATCCCTTGGGGATGATCACCGTGTCGTTGGCGCCGACGATGCAGGACGGCGCCTTGTTGAAGACGATCGGCTCGGACGGGATCGGCGAGCCGGTCTCGGCGGCGTGATCCGCGAAGTTCAGGCCGATCGCGACGAAGTTGCGGGTGCCGCCGACGCAGGGGCCGAGCCGGGTCGAAGCCGGCAGGAGCGGCAGCGTCTCCGGGTCGATCACGCGCAGGCGGTCGAGCGCTTCGGGCGAGAGCCCGGGCCCGGCGATGTCGCGCAGGACCGCGGACAGGTCGCGCAGGCCGCCGTTCCCGTCGATCAGGCCCGGCTTCTCGTCTCCCGTCGCTCCGTGCCGAACCAGCTTCATGTGCGCCCCCCATTTCGAACAATCCTGACGCGGAAGGTGGTCGCCGCGGCAGGCGGGTCAAGCCGACGCTCAGGCCTTCATGCGCACGTAGGTGCCGGGGGCGGGCGCCAGCGAGGGCAGCGCGTCGCCGCCGGGCTTGCGGGCGGACACGCGCTCGGGCGCCTGCGCCTCGAGCCACTTGAACCAGTACGGCCACCACGAGCCCTTGGTCTCGGTGGCGGCCCCGAGCCAATCCTCCAGGCGCCCTTCCGCCTTTCCGCCGGTCCAGTAGCCGTATTTCGGCTTGGAGGGCGGGTTGACGACGCCGGCGATGTGGCCGGAGCCGGCCAGCACGTAGTCCACCGGGCCGCCGAACTTCGACGAGCCCTCGAACACCGAGATCGCCGGCGCGATGTGGTCCTCGCGGGTGGCGAGGTTGAACACCGGCACCGTCACCTTCTTCAGGTCGAGGCGGATGTTGCCGAGCACCATCCGGCCCTGCGCGAGGTTGTTCTCGAGGTAGCAGTTGCGCAGGTAGAAGGCGTGGTTGGCCGCCGGCATGCGGGTGGCGTCGGCGTTCCAGTACAGCAGGTCGAAGGCGCTCGGCGGCTTGCCCTTGACGTAGTTGTTGACGACGTAGGACCAGATCAGGTCGTTCGGCCGCAGCATGTTGAACGCGTTGGCCATCTTGGCGCCGTCGAGGTAGCCGCGCTCGGCCATCTGGGTCTCGATCTGCCGGATCTGCCCCTCGTCGGCGAAGACCTTGAGGTCGCCGGCATGGGTGAAGTCGACCTGCGTGGTCAGGAAGGTCGCGCTCTTGATGCGCTTGTTGCCGGTGGCGGCCTGCATCGCGAGCGTGACGGCGAGCAGCGTGCCGCCGACGCAGTAGCCGGCCGCCGCCACTTCCGTCTCGCCGGTGGCGACGCCGATCGCGTCGATCGCCGCCTCGATGCCCTCGCGCATGTAGGACTCGAAGTCCTTGTCGCGGTGGCGCTCGTCCGGGTTGACCCAGGAGATCACGAAGACGGTGAGGCCCTGGTCGACCATCCAGCCGATCAGGCTTTTCGCCGGATTCAGGTCGAGGATGTAGAACTTGTTGATCCACGGCGGCACGATCAGGAACGGGCGCTTCAGCACCGTCTCGGTGCGCGGCGCGTACTGGATCAGCTCCATCAGGTCGTTGCGGAACACCACCTCGCCGGGCGTCACCGCGACGTCGACGCCGAACTCGAACGCGTTCCGGTCGGTCTGGCGCACGCGCAGCTCGCCGGCGCCGGCCTCGATGTCTTCCTGCAGCATCTTCATGCCGCGGACGAGGTTGGCGCCGTTCTCCTGCAGCGTGTGCCGGATCAGCTCGGGGTTGGTCATCACGAAGTTCGAGGGCGAGAGCGCGCCGGCGAGCTGGCGCAGGTAGAACTGCGCCTTGTGGCGGGTGTGCTCGTCGATGCCCTCGGCCTCGTTCACCAGGCCTTCGGCCCAGCGGGTGGTGATCAGGTAGCCCTGCTTGATGAAGTCGAAGTACGGGTTCGACGACCATTCGGCGTCGGCGAACCGCGCATCCTTCGGCTCGGGTTGCGCCACCGGCTCGGCCTCCTGACCCTGGAGGCGCATCCACGTCGTGCCCCACAGGGCGACGAAGGCCTCGCTGAGCTTGGCCTGCGCCTCGAGCGTCCGCTTCGGATCGGAAAGCCACGTCTCGGCCACGGTGCCGAGGGTGCGCACGAGCTCGCTCGCCTCCTGCGGCGGCTTGGGCTGGACCGGCAGGCCGTCCTCGGGAGCGACGTAGCGCGCGGCGGCCCGTCCGAGCTGTTCCATGAACTGGCCCGCATTGCGCGAGAGGGCCTCGAAATCGAGCATCACGGGCGTCGTCGGCTGCGTCGTCACGCGTGATCCACTCCCTGGCTTCGTCCGCGCCGGCAGCGCGGGCGGACCCGAGCACCCGCCCCGGAGGGCGGTCCGAGCCTCGTTTCCGCCAAATTAACGCGCCAACCCCGAATTTGCCCAGCGCGGCAGGCGCGAACGGCGATATAACTGCGGCATGACCTCAACTTGCGACAAGGTTCCGGATCCCGGCACGACTTCTCCGGGCAGGCCGTCGAATCCGTCCGGCTCCGCAGCGCAGGGCATCATGTTCCGGCGCCTCCTCGGCACGCTCGCGCTCTGCGCGGCGGCGGCCACGGGCGCCTGCTCCTCCGACCTCTCGCCGATCAAGACGCTGGCGGTCGAGGCCGGCTACGGCCCGAAGGCCGTCGCCGCGCCGGACTTCGTCGCGAACTCGCGGCCGAAGGGCGGGACCGAGTTCATGCCGGTCGGCGTCTCCGCTCCGGCACGTCCGGTGCGGGCGAAGTCGGCCGAGAGCCAGAAGGCGCTGGAAGCCGAGCTCGAAGGCGCCCGCGGCCGCAACGAATCGCGGGGCCGGGCCGCGGAGAGCGCCGGCAAGGCGACGAAGCCGGCGAGCGCGCCGGCCCAGCCGGCACAATAAGGCCGATATTCGGGGTCGGCGGCAGGCCGCTTCGATGTTAGAGAGGCCGACCGCCACCCGTCGGGGCCGCCAGTGCCGCCCCACGGGATCCGCGCCGATGGACAGATGGCCATGACCGATTTTCACCGCATCAAGCGCCTGCCCCCCTACGTGTTCGAGCAGGTCAATCGGATCAAGGCCGCCGCCCGCGCCAACGGCGCCGACATCATCGACCTCGGGATGGGCAACCCGGACCTCGACGCCCCCAAGCACGTCATCGCCAAGCTGTGCGAGACGGCCGGGCGCCCGCGCACCGACCGCTACTCGGCCTCGAAGGGCATCGCCGGCCTGCGCCGCGCCCAGGCGGGCTACTACCAGCGCCGCTTCGGCGTGAGCCTGAACCCCGACACCCAGGTGGTCGCCACCCTCGGCTCGAAGGAGGGCTTCGCCAACATGGCGCAGGCGATCACCGCGCCGGGCGACGTGGTGCTGGTGCCGAACCCGAGCTACCCGATCCACGCCTTCGGCTTCCTGATGGCGGGCGGCGTGATCCGCTCCGTCCCGGCCGAGCCGACGCCCGCGTTCTTCCCGGCGCTGGAGCGCGCCATGGCGCACTCGATCCCGAAGCCGGTGGCCCTGGTGGTCTGCTACCCGTCGAACCCGACGGCCTACGTGGCGACGCTCGACTTCTACCGGGACCTCGTCGCCTTCGCGAAGCGCCACGAGATCATCCTGCTCTCGGACCTCGCCTATGCCGAGGTATACTTCGACGGCGAGCCGCCGCCCTCGGTGCTGCAGGTGCCGGGTGCGATCGACGTGACGGTGGAGTTCACCTCGCTGTCGAAGACCTATTCCATGGCCGGCTGGCGCATGGGCTTCGCCGTCGGCAACGAGCGCCTGCTCGCCGCGCTGTCGCGGGTGAAGTCCTACCTCGATTACGGCGCCTTCACGCCGATCCAGGTCGCGGCCACCGCCGCGCTCAACGGGCCGGACGATTGCATCCAGGAGATGCGGGCGATCTACAGGAAGCGCCGCGACGCGCTGGTCGAGTCGTTCGGCAAGGCCGGCTGGAAGATCCCGGCGCCCGCCGCCTCGATGTTCGCCTGGGTGCCGATCCCGGAGAAGTTCAAGGCGCTCGGCAGCCTCGAATTCTCGAAGCTCCTCCTCGAGAAGTCGGACGTCGCGGTGGCGCCCGGCATCGGGTTCGGCGAGTTCGGCGACGACTTCGTCCGCATCGCCCTCGTCGAGAACGAGCAGCGCATCCGCCAGGCGGCCCGCAACGTCCGCCGCTTCCTCGAGACCGCGGACAAGACGCTGCACAACGTCGTGCCGCTGGCCAAGAGCGCCTGATCCCGATTGTTGCGGCGGGGCGACAGGCCCGGCCAAAGCGCGATGGGTGTGCTGCATGTGCTTGTCACCCGCCGGCCCCGTGCGCAGGGTCGGCGGCAATGATCCGCACTCGCGTCCCCGAGGCTTGCATGCGTCGCCTGTCCCTGCCCGCCGCCCTGCTGCTGGCGGCAGCCGCCTCGGCCTGCGCGCCGAACCCGATCGTCGCCCGCGACCCGATCCCGGCGCCGGGCCCCGATGCGGCCTTCGCCTGCGATTCGCGCCCGCTGGTGCTGAACGCCTTCGACACGACCTGCAAGCCGATCGCCCGGCAGCCGGCGGTCGTGCTGCATTCCAAGGGCTGATCGAGGCCGATCGAGAGCCGACCGACCGGGGCTTCCGGTCGGTTTTTCCGGGGGCGACGCCGCGGCCGGCGCGTCGCGGCGACGGACACGCGGCCGCGCATCGGGCATGATGCCCCGACGATCGAACCCGCCCCTCAGCGACGGAGCACGCGATGAACACCTTCCTCCGACACGGCCTCGCCGTCGGCCTGTTCGCGCTCGCCGGTGCCGGTGCCGCCCAGGCTCAGTCCCGGGCCTACGTGTTCCAGGGTCCGGACGGCCCCACGGTGCTGCAGGTCGACGGCGCCAACCGCCCGATCGTCCCGCCCGCGCGCCCCGACCTCGCGGTGCCGGCGATCGCCGTGCCGCAGGTGATGAACGGCGGCGGCTACGGCATCACCGGCTTCAACTACTACGACAGCGGCCTCATGGAGGGCCGCACCGATCCCCGCGCCAAGCGGCGCTACGTGCTGGCACCGGCCTGGATCGCCGGCTACGGCCAGCACTGACGGGCTCGACGCGGCGCGCTGTTTTTCCAACGCGCCGCGCGATCCGGCTCAGTCCTTCGACGGGTCGTGGCCCCAGTTCATCAGCGACAGCGCCCAGGCCGAGTCGGGATCGTTGCGGGACTTGCCGCCCTGCGCGAGGTGCCGGCGGACGTAGCCGACGACCTTGCGCATGTGGCCGTAATCGTCGTCCGTGAGGTCGGCCTTCTTCTTGGCCTTGATCTCGAGGATGCGGCGCCCCTCCTTGTGCCCGGTGGCCTCGCCGCCGCCGGACTTCTGCCCGACCGACTTGCTGGCGTCGGAGTCGAGATGCTTCCTCAAGGCGGCGGGCGTCATGTTCACCGCCGCGTCGAACTCCTTCCGGGTCTGCTCACGGTCGTGCTCGGCGTCGTCCCGCGAATCCTCGTCCTCGGCCTTCGTCATCGCGCGTCCCTCCCGATCGGGGTGAAAATCCCCGGTCAACGCACGAGGCGGCCGTGGTTTCACGGGTCGGCGCGGGTGGGAGCGTCGCATGAGCTCGGCACGCGCCATGGGATGGGAGCCGTTTACAGGGGCGCCCGCCGCCGGTATCACCCCGCTCGACCACTTTGAGCCCCCGACACAAGCGACACACCCTCGAAATGCGCGCCGAGATCGAGCAAGCCTCGGATGCCGCCAAGCAGTCGATCGGACTGCTGAGGAGGCATCTTTGACTGGGATACCGTCGATAAACGACTCGCGGAGCTGAATGCGGCGTCCGAGAACCCGGAACTGTGGAACGACGCCGACGCCGCGCAGAAGGTGATGCGCGAGCGCCAGCAGCTCGACGAGGCCGTGGCCGCCATCCGCAAGCTCGAGCAGGACCTCGACGACGGGGCGATGCTGATCGAGCTCGGCGAGACGGAGGGCGACGAGGCCTCGATCCGCGAGGGCGAGGCCACGATCCTCACCGTCGAGAAGGAGGCGGCCGGCCGTCAGGTCGAGACGCTGCTGTCGGGCGAGGCCGACGGCTTCGACACCTATCTCGAGGTCCATGCGGGCGCCGGCGGCACCGAGAGCCAGGATTGGGCCAACATGCTCCAGCGCATGTACGGCCGCTGGGCCGAGCGCCGGAAGTACAAGGTCGACATCGTCGAGTGGTCGGACGGGGAAGAGGCCGGGATCAAGGGCGCCACGCTCCTGATCAAGGGCCACAACGCCTACGGCTGGCTCAAGACCGAGTCCGGCGTGCACCGCCTGGTGCGCATCTCGCCCTACGATTCGAGCGCGCGGCGGCACACCAGCTTCGCCTCCGTCTGGGTCTACCCGGTGATCGACGACCGGATCGAGATCGAGATCAAGGAATCCGACTGCCGGATCGACACCTACCGGTCGTCGGGCGCGGGCGGGCAGCACGTCAACACCACCGACTCGGCGGTGCGCATCACCCACAACCCGACCGGGATCGTGGTGGCGTGCCAGCAGGAGCGCTCGCAGCACAAGAACCGGGCGACCGCCTGGAACATGCTGCGCGCCCGCCTGTACGAGGCCGAGCTGAAGAAGCGGGAGGAGAAGGCCAACGCCGAGGCCGCCTCCAAGACCGACATCGGCTGGGGCCACCAGATCCGCTCCTACGTGCTGCAGCCCTACCAGCTCGTGAAGGACCTGCGCACCGGCACGCAGTCGACCGACCCGGACGAGGTCCTCGACGGCGACATCGACCCCTTCATCGAGGCGTCGCTGGCGCAGCGCCTGTACGGGGCGACGGAGAAGGTCGAGGACATCGACTGAGGCGGCAGGACGGGAACCGTCCTTCGTCCATCGAACGCTTGCCATTCCGGGTTCGCCTCGGGCGCCCCGGAATGGCGGGACACGCGACGTCGCGCCGGCCGCGACGTCAGGGCCCACCGCCCTCGGCGAGTTCGCGCCCCGCCTCCAGGAACCCCAGCGGGTCGACCGGCTCGCCGTCGATCCGGGTCTCGTAGTGCAGGTGCGCGCCGGTCGAGCGCCCGGTCGAGCCGACGCGGCCGACCAGATCACCGGCGCGGAGCCATTGGCCGGCCCGTACCGCCATGCGCGACAGGTGCGCGAAGCGCGTGACCACGCCGTGGCCGTGGTCGATCTCCACCATGTTGCCGTAGCCGCCAGTGGCCTCCGCCGTGACGACGCGCCCGGGCGCGGTGGCCAGCGCGGGCTCGCCCATCTCCGCCTTCAGGTCGAGCCCGGTATGCAGCGCGAGCCCCCGCGTGAACGGGTCGAGCCGCGGCCCGAAGGTGCTGGCCACGCCGCTGTCGCGC
>NZ_VRVH01000097.1:0-14720 GCF_008040095.1 Methylobacterium sp. WL6
TCGCCGGCCGCCTGATTGAGCGTGACCGTGTAGGTCGTTCCCGAGCCCGACACCGAGGCGATCTGCGCTGTTGCGGTGCCGCTGGTGTTGACGGTGAAGTCGTCGGCGGTGACGCCGGTGACGGCTTCCGAAAAGGTCACCGTTTCGGTCAGCGTCGTGGCGTTGGTCGGACCGGTGGTCGACGGCACGATCGCGCTTGCGTTCGGTGCCACGCGGTCGACGGTGTGAGCGGTGGAACTGGTCAGGCCGGTGGCGGTGAGCGCATTCCCAGCCGCGTCGTTGATGGTGGACGTGCTGGCGAGCGCCAGGGCAAGCGAGCCCGCGCCGGAGATGCCGGACACGGTGACGGAGTAGTCCTGTCCTGATCCGGTAACTGCGGTGATGTTGCCGGCTGCACTACCCGTCGCGGCTAGAACGAAGTCGTTCGCACCGACGCCTGTGACGGTTTCGGAGAAGTGGACGGCATAGGTCTCACTGGCCGCGTTCGCAGCCGTGGCCGCAGCGGTGCTGGTGGCGACGGGGGCGGTGTGGTCGAGGGTGGTCTGCGGACCTGTGAGGCCAACCGCGATTGGGTTGCCGGCGGTATCTGTGATCCCAGTGCCGGAGGCCTTCAGGTCGAGGCGGAGCGTGCCATCGCCGGCCGCCTGATTGAGCGTGACCGTGTAGGTCGTTCCCGAGCCCGACACCGAGGCGATCTGCGCTGTTGCGGTGCCGCTGGTGTTGACGGTGAAGTCGTCGGCGGTGACGCCGGTGACGGCTTCCGAAAAGGTCACCGTTTCGAACAGGGTCGTGGCGTTGGTCGGGCTGGCTGTCGACGGTGCGATCGCGGTTGCGTTCGGCGCCACGCGGTCGATGGTGTGGGCGGTGGAACTGGTGAGCCCATTGGCGGCCAGCGCGTTCGTGGCCGCGTCGTTGACGCTGGGCGTGTCGGCCAGTGCCAGGGCGAGGGATCCGGCGCCGGAGATGCCGGACACGGTGACGGTGTAGTCCTGTCCTGATCCGGTGACGGCGGTGATGTTGCCGCCTGCGCCACCCGTCGAAGCTAGAACGAAGTCGTTCGTACCGACGCCGGTGACGGCTTCGGAGAAGTGAACGGCATAGGTCTCGCTGGCTGCGTTCGCAGCCGTGACCGCAGCGGTGCTGGTGGCGGTGGGCGCAGTGTGGTCGAGGGTTGTCTGCGGACCCGTGAGGCCACCCGTGATCGGGTTGCCGGCGGTATCTGTGATCCCGGTGCCGGAGGCCTTCAAGTCGAGGCGCACCGTGCCATCGCCAGTCGCCTGATTGAGCGCAACCGTATAGGTCGTTCCCGAGCCCGACACCGAGGCGACCTGCGCCGTGGCGGTGCCGCTGGAGGTGACGGTGAAGTCGTCGGCGGTGACGCCGGTGACGGCTTCCGAGAAGGTGACCGTCTCGGTCAGCGTCGTGGCGTTGGTCGGGCCGGTGGTGGACGGCACGATGCCTGTGATCGTCGGCACGGCATGGTCGACGGCGGTGGCCGGTCCGGTGAGGGTGCCGGTGAGGGCGTTACCGGCGGTGTCCTTGATCGTGCCGTCGTTGACGAGGTTCAGCTGCAGGCTGCCGGTGCCGGACACCCCGGTGAGGCCGACGGTGTAGATACCGGGCGTGGCGGTGGCGGTGACCGAGGAGACGGTGGCGGTGGCGCCATTGGTGCCGGTGACGGTGAAGTCGCTGGCATCGAGGCCGGTGACGGTCTCAGAGAAGGTGACCGTCTCGGTCAGCGTCGTGGTGTTGGTCGGGCCCACCGTTCCGGGGACAATGGAGACGGCTTGTGGCGGCGTGGGATCGGTGACGGTGAAAGCGAAGGAGCGTGTCGCGGTGTTTCCGTGCACATCAGTCGCAGTCGCGACGACGGAATGCGTGCCGGTGGCAAAGGTATCGCCACTTGCCACCATCTTAGTGGTGCCGTTCACACTTTCCCTGAAAGTCACAACTGGCGCAAACCTGTCGAGGTTGTCGCTCGCCGTCGCGGAGAAGGTCACGGAGGCACCTTGCGCCGTGGTAGCCTCGATGGTGCCGGCGGGCGCCGTGAGGGTAATAACCGGCAGGGTTGTGTCGGGGATCTCGGCGGTGGTCAGGGTTAGGTTGTTTGATCCGTAGTTCCCGCCGATGACGTAGCCCTGGCCGTCGGCGGCGCCCGTCCCGGTCCCAACGATGACGCGGTTGTTTAAATTCGGAAGCTGGAAATTCTGAGTCCCATTCCCACCGTAGTTGGTCCCAAGGAGACTATACAGCGCCGTGTTAGAACTGATCGCCAGCGTCTGGCCGTTCGCCGCAGCCCAACCTGTGGTCGGGATTGCACCCGCGAAAGCGCGGATCTCGCCTAGAATAGGGTCTCCTTCCGGAACCGCAGAACCATCGCGTGACGGGTATATGCCCTGAACTGCGATGGCGTAGTTGAGACCGAGGCTGGCGGCCCGATTGTCTACTACGGCATTGGTGCCGCCGGCGGCGGTGGAGGGCAACTGTGTCGCTGTGAGCGTTGGGCTAGAGTTGCCCACTACCTGCCCGAGCGCTACCGATGCACCACTCGTGTCCGTGCCGGTGCCAACAATCTCACGCCCCACAAGGTTCGGGACAGCGAAGGTCGTGGTGCCGTCGCCGCCATAGCGAGTGCCGATCGCGGCGAAGAGGGTCTGGTACTGGCTGATTTGGAGAAGATGCCCATCGGCCAGGATGTAACCGTCTGGAACGAACGACGTAGCGAAGGCATCGACCTCGCCAGTGTAAGTCGAAGAGCCGTCCCCTGAGGTTTGAATACCATAATACACCGGCAGAGACGGCTGAACGTTGCTGAACGGTTGTCCGCCTCCGCCCACGGAGACCGGCAACTGGGTCGTATTAAGCGTTGCCGTGGTGGTGCCGGTCGCGTTGCCCTCGTTGACCGTCAACCCGCCGGATGAGCCAGCTCCGACAACGACGCGGCCTGCGAGGTCCGGCACGGCAAAATTGGTTTGGCCGTTACCGCCATAGGTAGTGCCGATTAAGGAGTAGAGAGCTGCGTTCTGATTGATGGGTAACGTGTGGCCATCAGCGACACCCGCAGCATCCGGGCTGTAGTTGAAGGCGAAAGTGCGCAGGGACGCCATCGTGGTGTCCGAACCACCAATCCCGCCCTCGGGCCGCGTCGGATAGATTCCCTGTGTGACGATGACCTGGGTCAGAGCCAAGGAGGCCTGCCGGTTGTCGAACGTATCGGTCATCAATCACCCCCGAGGCGCTACCGAACCTGATTTCTGCCGATGGCATAGGCCACCAACCCGATCGGTCGGTTTTGACTATGCGCTACCAATCTCCGGACCTTGATGCAACAATTGCGACAGAACAATGCGGTGCGTTTCTCTGCTTAGGGCTTGATGTTGCTATTTTGCACGGCCGACGTATTCAAAGAATTCCTCTTTACAAGGTTGGTTTATTGCTAAACATTGGAGGCGTGATTCAATCTGTGGACCAATACATTAGAGCCTCGTGGAGCCGAAATACGAAGGCAGTCAATTTTAACGACATGTTAAGATTGACTGGAGCCTGCACAGCAGCCGCGGCTTCCTCTGAAATTCTATCGCAGACGTCGCAAACGGTGCGGGGGAGCATTTTTGAATCTGAACGAATAATGGATCGACCCTGCTTCGACCCGGACAAGTGAAGCGCTTGATCAGGCTTGACTCTGAGAAAACTCCCGCTGGATCACAGGTTTGTTGCCCGATCGTTCTGGATCGGGACAGGACATCGGGGACCACCGTGACCGCTTCGGGATCGTACAGCATCACCACCCCCGCCCTTCCGCCCGAGCACCGCATGCCGGCTGGCCGGCACGCCGCCGGCGTCCGCCAGAGCCGCGTCCACGCCCCGCCGATCGGCACGCGCCGCGACACCATCCCGAACAAGCGGGTGATGGATATCGAGGACGCGCTCACCTGGGCCTTCCGTGAGGAGCTGCCGAAGCGGCGCGATCGCGACGACAAAGGCGGACCGCAGGAATTTTCTTCGATCTCGCCGATGTTCCGGATCTGCCAGCTCGGCGGTCGCGTCGAGAACTTCAGCCGCGAGCCAGGTTTCCCGGCGGCGATGGGCGAGCCGCACCCGGATGCGCTGATCATCGAGGCCACCGTCGACGAGCTGCGGAGCTACGCGGCGCATCGCTTCGATGGCGAGCTCGGCCTACTCACCCACCTGCCGCCCGGCCTCGACGAGCATGCCGCGATGGCGCGCGCCATGGGACAGCTGTTCGACCTGGTCCGGATCAAGGCCAGGCTCGCCGCCCGCCCGACCTTCGCCAAGAGCCCGGAGCCGGCGGCGGTGGTCGGCAACACCGGCAAGCCGATCGTCTACGTGGTCCGGAACGGCGTCGAGCAGATCAGCGGTGCCGAGGGCAAGGACCGGTACCCGAGCGGCGCCTACTGCGCGATCGAGTGGGAGAGCGCGACGGCGATCCTCAACGAGCGGGCGGATTACGCGGCCTGGTGGGCCGCGATCGACCTGCTGGCGCACCGCCTGTCGGGCAAGCTTGCCAGCATCAGCGTGTTGCCGCCGGCGGCGGCGCAGCGTCCGTGGGCCGGTGAGGTCGATGCTGGGAAGCCGCGGCGTATCCTCGACAACCCGTCGAGCCGGAGGCGCCTCCGCAACCAGCAGGAGGACGCGCTGGTAGCGCGGATCCTGGCGCATCGCCAGCGGAACAGCCCGCGCAAGCGGCCGGCGGCGAAGGCAGCAGAGGGTATCGAAACGGCCACAGGCTGACGGGCGAAATTCGGTCAACGCGCATTCGGGAGGCTAACCGGATTTTCAAGGTGCTTCCGCGCTACGTTCCCGAAGTCGCTACGCGAACTCAATGATGGCTTGGGTGGGCGAGGCGTATGACGAGTGGGCAAAAAGTGACAGTGAGAAACACTTTGAAATGACGCTTTGCAAGAGCATCCTTAGGTGTTCACGTAGAATGTGAAGTCTGCCAATAACGCGTCCCGTCATGAGAGAGGGACGAAATGGCAAGCGACACCACAGCTCCCGTCCTGACCGGGCTGACTTTGCCCGGTACGGTCGACCTGTCGCACGGCGCTCAGACCATCGCCATCACCGCAGGCGCCTCCGATGCCGGTTCCGGGGTGAGCTACGTCCAACTTCGGTTGTCGAGCCCGGTACAGACCCCCGACGGTCCGCAGCAGCTCGTCTTCCTCCACGACGAGACCGACAGTTTTTCCGATGGACTTTCGACCTACACGACGACGCTTTCGCCAAACACTGCACCGGGCACCTACACGATCGAGGCTGCCTTCGTCTTTGACAAGGCGGGCAACTCACAGAGCTACTATGGTACCCAGCTGGCGGACATCGGCGCTCAAACCAGCTTCACCGTGACCGATCAAGACATCACAGCCCCGTCTTTGGCTTTCACCCATGTCAGCGGCGCGATCAACGTTACGACGCATGTTGTTTATGGATTTATCGGCAAATCTGACGCCGATCTCAGCATCGCGATCCAAGATGGCGCTAACATTATTTCTACGGTAAAAAGCGATGAAAACGGTTATTTTGAATTTAAACTTGACGGCGGAATATATAGTACAGGCCATGCTTACAATTTTGTAGCGACCGCGGTTGATGCCTCGGGAAATATTGGCTCAAGTATACCCTATTCATACGTTATAGATTTTACAGAAAATAAAAGTCTTTTTGGATCTATAACGCATGATGCCCATAGTTCGGGTGGGCAGGTTTACGCACTCTATGAAGGTTTGCTCGGCCGTGCGCCTGACACCCTCGGATTGGAATATTGGGCTGACCAGTTCGACCATGGCGCATCTCCTGCCAATCTCGCTGCAGGCTTCCTCGCCTCGCCCGAGGGACAGGCGCGCCTTGGCGCGAGCGATGACGCTGGCTTCGTCAACCAGCTCTACCAGAACACCCTCGGGCGCTCCGGCGACGAGGGCGGCCTCAGCTACTGGACCGACCAACTCGCTCACGGGGCCACTCGTGTTGATGTCGCCGACAGCTTCGTGTTTTCGTCGGAGTTCACCGCCAGCGTCCAGCAGGCGCTCGTCAATGGGTTGTTCGTACCGGACGCTCAAGCGGGCGATGTCGCACGGTTGTATTACACAATGCTCGACCGGGCGTCCGATGCCGGCGGCCTCCAGTATTGGACTGGTGAGCTCGATCATGGGGGATCACTGACCAGCTTGGCTCAAGGCTTTCTCGCAACGCCGGAAAACCAAGCGAAATACGGCTCGCTCGCCAATAGCCCATACGTTGACGCCCTTTACGAGAACGCGCTTGGACGGCATGCCGATGCGGGCGGTCTGGATTTCTGGACGCATCGCCTCGACAGCGGAGTCTCCCGGGCGGATCTGGCCGTGCAGCTGTCGGACAGCCCAGAGTCGCATACCGTCCACCTCGCTCAGATTGAGCAGGGTTGGCACCTCGCCTGAATGCAAATGCCAGCCTCGAACACTTGATAGACGAAACTCGCTTGACTGCGGTCAACTGCTTGACCTATACGGATGAGGCAGAAGTTTCAGACGGCCCCGGCGGACCACCGCTCGGGGCCGTTGTCGTTTCCGGACGGCGTCGCCGGGGGGCTTCGGAAACACTGACCGCCGACCGCGTAGGCCAGCCCTGAAGTAGCTGTCCCCCTCGGGATTCCTGACCAGGCAGATATAGCGGCCACACCACGGGGAGCCGGGCCTGCAATGCCCGCACCGCAGCACCACCGGCCGATGAGGCCTGTCAACTCCACGCGGCTCACGCCGTGCCGATCGCCCTCGCGGGCGTTCGATGACCAGCGCCAACACCGATTGCCGACTAGATCCAGCGCCAGGCTGGTGCGGACGGCTATGCGGCCCGCCTGTCATCACCTCTTCCCTGACGGGCGCGCGCCGGCGCGATATCCGGCCCCTCTTCCGCTCCCCGTACCGGGCGCGATCTGATAGGATCGACTCGATGACGGATCCGCGGCCGTGACCAGCCAGGACATCGAGAAGCGCCTGCTCGGCTTGTGCCAGCTGGCAGATCGATACCGTCAGCCCGGGCCGCGGCGCACCACCGAAACCTGCATGGCCGAGTTCGGCGAGATCCGCGACTCCGCGCGGCGCCTCTACCGCGAACTCACCGGCTCCTGGCCCCGGCACGATGGTGACGGTGAAGCCCCGCCGGTGCGACGCCCGAAGCTGCCGATCCCGAGCGCGATGATCCGCGATCAGGCACGGCGCCGGGCGAACGCGCAGCGCGCCTGATCCGGAGCGCGGCCGCTTCCGACAACTCCCCTTGTCGGAAGCAATCCGACCCTCTGATCAAGACCTGATCAAGTCGCAAAGCCTCTGATCCGCCTCTGATGTTTTGGCCGGATTGGATCCCCGATCAAAGCAGGATCAAATGCTCGATCTCCTGCCGGTGCCGGTCGCACCGGCGGAGCCGCCTCCGAGCGCGGGCGAGCTCGCGGTCTTCACGGCCTCGATCGACAGCGCGGCCGCCTACGCCGCCGAGGCGAAGTCGCCGCGCACGCGCGCCGCCTACCGTGCCGCAGCCGGCGCCTTCGCTGACTGGTGTCGCTCCGCTGGCCATCCGGTCGGCTTGCCCGACGAGCCGGCCTCGGTGGCGGTGACCGCCGCCTACCTCGCGGCCATGGCCGACCGCGGCGCCAAGGCGTCGACGATCGACCTGCATGCCGCGGCGATCGCCTTCGCGCACCGTGCCGCCGGCCACGAGCCGCCGACCAGCGCTGAGGCGGTGAAGGCCGTCGTCCGCGGCATCCGCCGTCGGATCGGCACGAAGGTGACCCGCAAGGCGCCGGCGACCGCCGACGCGCTGAAGAAGATCCTCCGGAAGATCCCGGAGACGCTGGTCGGCAAGCGCGATCGTGCGCTGATCCTGATCGGCTTCGCGGCGGCGCTCCGGCGTTCCGAGCTGGTCGCCCTACAGGTCTCAGATCTCGAACGCTCCACCGAGGGCGTCCTGGTCCACATCGGCAAGTCGAAGACTGACCAGGAAGGTGCCGGCCATACGGTGCCGGTCCCGGCCGGCTCGAAGCTGAAACCCGTCCAGGCCCTCGACGCCTGGCTCTTGGCTGCGGCGATCGTCTCGGGGCCCGTCTTCCGGCCGGTGGCCAAGGGCGGCCGTGTCGGTCTCGTTGCGCTGACCGACCGTTCCGTTGCGCAGATCGTCAAGGATCGCGCGGGCGCGGCCGGTTTCGATGCGTCGCTGTTCTCGGGGCACTCGCTCCGGGCCGGCTTCGTGACCTCGGCCCTCGAAGCCGGGGCCGACCTCCTCAAGGTCATGGACGTCACCCGGCACACCCAGGTCGACACGCTGAAGACGTACGACCGCCGGGCCCAGGCCTTCAAGAACCACGCCGGCAAGGGCTTCCTCTGATGCAGCAGATCACGACCAGCCTCGGTGCGCTCCATGCGCAGCGGGGCACCGCCGCTTGGAACGCGATCGTGCCGAAGCGCATCGCCGGCATTCGGTACCTCGCCGACGCGATCATGGTGCTCCACCCGACCAAGGGCTGGCGCCGGATCTCGCACAAGCGTCTCGGCATCGCCTGACCGTGACAGCCTCCGAGAAGCGCCACGCCGCCGCCGCGGCCAAGATGATCGCCGGCCTGCCGAAGGGCGGCGCCCTGGTCGTCGTCCACGCCCACACGGCCATCCAGCCGATGCGGGCGCTGATCGCCGCCCAGCGCGGCGCCGCGGTGGCCGCCGCCATGCGGGTCGTCGCGGCGCCCAGCGAGCTCGACGAGCTCGCCATCGTGTCCGGCACCGAGATGCCGGTGCACCGCGAGCCCTTCGTGGCGACGTTCCGGGCTCACGCCCGTGCGATCCAGCCGCCGGCGCCCGTCCTGGCCCGTGTCGTGAGCCTGCGGGACCACCGATGCTGACCGAGCCCGAATACGACCGCCTCCCGGGCGTGCTCCGCCGGATCGTGGACGCGGACCGCCGCCTCGCGCCGGTGCGCAAGGCGCTCCGCGCGCCGGTCGTGGCGATCGGCATCCTGCGCGGCGCCCGCCGGGATCTCGAACACAGGCGCGCCCTGACCGTCGAAGCCGAGCAGCTCTACGGCCACCGCCTCGCCGGATCCGGGCCGGCCACCGCGTGATGTGCCGCGCCATCGCCCTGTTCTGGGTCGGCGCCGCGCTCGGGTGCCTGCTGCACGGCGGCCTGCTCGACCTCTTTGGCCTCTGCCTGGTGATGACGTTCCTCGCCGACGCGATCGGCGAGCTGACGGCGCTGCGCCGGCCGTTCTGACGCCCTGCCCTCTCGCCCGGTGATTGCCATGGACGAGGTCCTGTTCCTGGTCGGCGATGCCGGCCCGGTCGAGCCCGTCACGCTGCCGCTTTGCACCTCGCCGACCGCGGCTGGGCTGCTCGTCGCCGCGATCGTCGTCCTCGTCACCCTGACGTTCCAGGCGGTCTCGGCCGACGCCAGCGGGGCGCAGCCGACCCTTCTGGTCGATCCGGTGCGCGGCGCGCTCGCCATTCGCCTGCTGCGTCCGGCGATGAGCCGCCAGCCACCCGGCGACTATCCCTACACGCTGGTGGCCACCGACCCGGTTTTCGACCCGGACGACGATGCGCCCGTCATCGTCTTCTACGGCACGATCCGGCATCGGGCCGTGCTCGACCCGTCCGCCCCGTAAGTCTGAGGTTCACATGCTGACCGGGTACGACAAGACCTTGCCGGTGGCGGGAGCGGCGGGAGTTGGCGCCTCCGCCTACCAGGACTGGCTCACGCTTCCGGGCAATGCCGGCCGGTCGAAGGCCGATTTCCTGGCCTCGCTCATCGACGTCGGGGCCGTCTCGGCCGGCGATCTCGCCGCGGCCCTCGCCAACTACCTGCCGAACACGGCCAGCGGGCTGCTCGCGCTTTTCGACGGCCTGCCGCCGCTTCCCGCCGATCCGGCGCTATACCCCGCCGCAGGCGGGCTGTTCCGCAGCGGTGACGCCAACGGCTATGGCATCGTCCGCATCATGCCGACAGGGATCTGATCCGATGAACCTCACGCTTGCCCGCGTGCGCGCCGCGCTCGTCATCCTCGCCGGCCTCGCCTGCGGCCCCGTGCCGGCGGTCGCCCTCGATCGCGGCCCCCCGGCGCAAAATCTCGGCGCCGGGTCGACCGTCTTCGGCGGCCTGCTCTGTGCGGCAGGAAAAACCTGTGACGTGTCGGGGATGAGCGTGACCGCGCTCGGCGCGGCCAACGCGACGCCGACGGCTTTGTCCACCCTGTTCTCCGACGCTGGCCGCTCGGCCTTGTTCGGCATCAAGTGCGATGCAAGCATCACGAGCGACGGACGCGTCATCACCGGCAGCGGCACCGACAACACCGCAGCGATCAACGCCATGATGGCTGTTATGACGGAGGCCCAGCTCCCGCCGGGCCGCTGCCGTATCAAGGGTCAGATCTCAATCCCCCCGAATAAGACGCTTCGCGGCGCGAGCAATACCGGCACGGTCTTGGTGGTCGGGACCGACTTCAATCAGTCCGCCAGCGGCGTCATCAAGTTCAATTCGTCAGGGGTAGCCAATAGCTCGGGCGTCAAGCTGGCCGATATCGGCGTGGACTTCGACCAGCCGGATACGGGTGTCCGAGCCAACCTCAACCAGTACCCTCCGGCCATCCAGGCGACTGGCTCGCTTGGCGGTTGGACTATCGACCGCGTGCGGGTGTCTCATGCCATCAAGACCCTCGATATGAAGGGCGAGCAGGGACAGTCAAAAATCCCGCTTCTTGAGACGTCTTTCTTTGAAATGGGTCTGGATATCGACGGCGCTCGCGACAGCGTCAACATCGGCACCCTGCGCTTCTGGACCTACGGATTTACACCGGCCCAGTACCAAATCCTCATCGACGGGAACACCACCGTCAACTCGGGGCAGGGTATGATCGGCCTGAATTCAGGCCGAATGGACGGCCTGATTATCGATAGCTTCTTCTCGATCTTCTACCCGAACGCGATGCGTTTCTACTATTCTACCGGGTATCAGGGAGCTGCAGGGTTCCAAGGCGCAACGACGGCGACCATAACCAAGATGCAGCTCGATACCACGGGCGGGCTGAAGTGCGAGATCTGCGATCTCGCAATTTCCTCGGCCTACATCAACATTGCTTACTATGGCTACTCGGCAATCATTCAGCAGGGTGGCAAGATCAACATCGGGCAACTTAATATAGAGCAGTATGGCTTTAACCTGCCGAATGAAGTCCCCCCGCCCGCGCAGAAGGAGGGGCCGCTGGTCTGGATTACGAACCTTCAGGACAGCACCAAATTTACCGCGAGCGGGGTCACGATCGTTCAAAAGACCGGGGATCGCACCGCAATTCAGGTGGAGAATGTGAACGGCAGCCAAGCGACGCCGCTCGTGAATATCGCCGGCTTGGGCATCACCAAGGACAACGGCCCCGTCTACACGCGAGACGTGCTGTATATTCCAGGCGCGCGTGGCTCGATCGTTGGCCTCGACATCAACCCGATCACGGCCGGATCGGGGACGTTGCTCGATGCCCCCAACGACATTCCCTTCACCGTCATCACGAGTGCCGTGTCCGGCTGGACGAATAAGCTTGTCCAAAACCCGACGAAGCTCAACGTCAACTTCATGTCTCAAAACGTGAAGGCGGCGATGTTCGGCGCGAATGGTGCGACGCCGGTTGGCAAATGCACCCTATCTGCCGCTCTGCCGACGGACGGATCGGCCACGAACGCAGCCATCGCCGCCGCGATCAACACCCTCCGGTCCTGCGGTCTGACGAACGGGCTCGCGCAATAGCGCGGGCTCGGCCGCGCGGCGCCGAACCCTGAGGCTGCCCGTGCCACGCACGGCGCCTCCGTCCCCTGACCTCCTGGCCGGACCCCTCGTGCATGTCCTTGCTCGCCAACGCCCAGATGACGGTCGCGGCGGCGCCCGGCCTCGGCACGGTCACGCTCGGGGCCGCGGCGCCCGGGGCACAGACCTGGGCCGCGGCTGGGGCTGTCAACGCCACCGCCTACAGCTACCGGATCGAGGAGGGGCAGGCCTGGGAGATCGGAACCGGCACCTATACGGCCTCCGGCACGACGCTCACGCGCACAACGATCCTGGCGTCCTCGGCCGGCGGCACGACCGCCGTGTCCTTCGGGGCTGGGGCGATCGTCTCTCAGATCGCGCTCCCAGTCGACGTGCAGCCCTACGTCTCCGCGCCCTCTGCCTCGGCGGCGACCGGCGCTGCCACGATCAGCAGCGCGGTCGATCAGGTGATGACCTCGGTCAGCTTCACGGCGCTGCGTTCCGTCCATGCCATCTTCGCCACGGGCGCTGTGGCGAATGCCGGAGCTGCGGTCGAGATCAACTGGGCGCTGCGCGTCTTCGACACCACGAGTGGCACCGCTCAAGTGGCGGCAATCGCCTTCAGTTCGACGGCCTATGCCAACGCCCTCAACACCGGCGTCCTGGCGACGAGCCTGATCGCTGGGCTCACATACGGGCGGACGTACCAGATCCAGATCACCGCGGTTAAGTCGGCCGACAACGCGGCCGCGGTGACGGCGAAAAACCTGCAAATCACCGGGGTGGGCTTCGCATGAGCGACGTGGTTGCGCAGATCATCCTCGATGCTGCGGGCGTCGTGGTCGGCACCTGCCGCTCCGACATCCTGGCCCCCGGCGCGGTCGTCGTGAGCGAAGCGATCTTTGCCGCGGCGACCGGCCAGCTCGGCCAGGTGCGGTACGCGGCTGGGCAGATCAGTTCCTATACCCCCCCGATTGATCTGGCGGCCTATGCCGCGGCCGCGCATCTCGCCCGGCGCGACGGCGGCGTGACGATCGGCGGGATGCTGGTCAAGTCCGACGGCGAAAGCCGCAGCCTGATCACCGGGGCTTACGCGCTTTCTGACGCCAAGCCCGACGCCACGATCGACTTCAAGGCGGCGAGCGGCTGGATCACGTTGAACGCCGCGCAGATGCAGACCGTAGCCCTGGGTGTCGGGGGCTGGGTCCAGGCCTGCTACTCGGCCTACCGCGCCGTCAGTGCAGGGCTTGCCTCCGGCGCCATCACGACGCCGTCTCAGATCGATGCCGCCTTTGCGGCGGTCGTACTCCCGAGCTGATCCCATGTCGCAGCCCCCGGTCTACCGCGACGTCCTCGACGGGACGGAACAGTTCCGCGTGTTGTTGGGCGGGCGCTTCTACGTGGTGCCCGTCAGCGCGATCACTGCCCTGGTCGCGCCCAGCGTCGCGGCCTTGTCTGCGCGCCTCGCTATCATCGAAGGCCGGCCCGAGGAGGTCGCGCACTTCACGGCGTCGGCCAAGCTGCCGCCGCTCACCGCGGGGCAGTCGGTCATGCTGACTCTGACCGGCCTTGTCCCGGCGGTGTCCGGCGACCGCATCCGCAAGGGCGAGGCGGTGCAGGTCGCCTCTGCCGCCGCCCTGCCGGCCGGCGTCAACATCGCCGCCGCCTACGCCGCCGCCGACGACACCGTCGCGGTGCAGCTTACCACCGGGCTCAACCTCGCGGCCGGCACGGTCGCGGTCGCCTGGAATCTCACCGCCCTGCGGTAGCACCCCACCCGGCCCGCGGGCCGGAACTCCGGAGACATCGATGCTCAACGAACACGCTGTGGCCCGCGAGGCCGCCGGCGCCGCCAAGACGTGCGCGCACCTCCTCGACGAGGGGCTGCAGGTGAAGGGCGCCTACTCCGTCGTCTGCCGTGATGCAGAGGGCAACATCCGCTGGGTCGAGGAGCGCGACAACATCGTCGTCACGCTGGGCAAGAACTTCATCCTCGATAGCGCGCTTGCCGGGTCGGGCTACACCGCGGCGTTCTACTTCGGCCTCGTCGACGGCGCCTCCGCCCCGACCTACAACGCGGCCGACACCATGGCCTCGCATGCCGGCTGGACCGAGAACACCGGCTATTCGAACGCCACCCGCCCGGCCGTGTCGTGGAACGCCGCCGCCGGCGGCGCCAAGTCCTCGACCGGCACCGTGTTCAACGTCAGCGCGCAGGGCACGCTCGCCGGTGTGTTCCTCGCCACGGTGTCGACCAAGGGCGGCACCACCGGCACGCTCGTCTCCGAGGTGAACTTTGCCGCCTCGCGCGTCTGGTACGCCAACGACACGCTGACCGTGACCTACACCCTCACCCTGACCTGATCCGGCCAGCGCACCGCGCCGAGCCGCCCCCGCCGTCCCTCTCACGACATCAGGAAACCGACCCATGAGCCTCAAAGCTGGCATGGCCGCGCGCGTGCGCCCGGTCATCATCGAAGGCACCGTCGAGCGTGTCCGCTTCGACGAGGACACCGGCGAGAAGCGCGTCCTGTTCGCCTGGACGGGCGCAGACGGCGAGCCGCATTCGCGCTGGTTCCCGGAGGGCGATCTCGACGCCGTCGAGCCGGTGGCGGAGCCGGCCGCCGCCTGAACCCTGACGCGGGCCGGTCCCGCCGCAAAGCGGGAGCCTGACCCATGATGCTCGGTCGCAGGCCGGTCGGCACCGTGCCGGTCGGCGCCGTAACGCGCTGGTTCGCGCTCTCGGCCAACGATACCGCGGCGAGTGCGGACGCGGCCACCGTTCGGGCGGCGGGCACCTCGGCGCCTGCCGACAGCCTCGCCGCCGTCGAGGCGTCGTCCGGCCGCGCTGCGGCGACCGTGCTCCCCTTGGACCTCGTGTCGGGCGCGGACACCGGGGCGGGTTCGGCCGCGGCAACGATCGCCGGCGCCGACACGGCCGCTGCCGCGGACGCC
>NZ_VRVH01000098.1:0-14641 GCF_008040095.1 Methylobacterium sp. WL6
CCTGCAGGCCGGCCCGCGCCTTCGCCATCGCCGCGGCCTTGGCGCCGGTCTCGGCGTTCAGCGCTTCGAGGAAGGCGGTCCAGTTCCCGCGCAGCGCCGGCGGCATCTCGGCGTCGAGACGGTCGCGCAGCTGCGCCATCCGGGCGACGGGGCTGTCCGCCGGCCCGGCCCCGTCCGAATCGTAGACGCCGACGCCGCTCACCTGGTCGCCGGCGCGGGTGTAGTAGGTGGTCTTCTGGAGCGCGACGGTGCTGCCCGGTTTGGGGAACAGGTAGCGGATCTCGGCGACCGTGCCGGCCTTGGCCGTCTCCAACATCCGGCGGATGAAGTAGGTGCCGTTGCTGTCGTGCAGGTCGCGCACGTTCTGGCCCTGCAGGATCGGGTTGGGATGCGCGCTCATCACGCCGTCCGGCCCGACGCAGAAGACGTAGGTGTCGGCGGTGCGGAACCCCGCTTCCCCCTTGGTGAAATGCGCGAGCGCCGCCGGCGCGTCGGCCGCGATCGCCGCGACGACGTGCTTCAGCATCCACTTGGCGGAGGCTTCCGAGCCGGCATCGCCGCAGGAGACCGGCGCCTCCCCGTCGCCGCAGGCGCGCCCGGGCTGGGGCGTCGCCGCCAACCCGATCGCGGCGAGGAGGGACGCAGCGAATACGGAGCGAAGCAATGCCATCGGTCGCGCCTCGACGATCAAGCGAAGGCCCGCGCGCGGCGGCAAGGCGTGCGCACGTCCGTTGCAAATGGATCCGTGGCTCGACAAGTCATGGTCGAAGCAGCCGGGATGGACGGCAGCTTCCATCGATTTCGTCGAATCTTCAAGCGCGAAATCGAGCATTCGAAACGCGCGAAAACAGTAGACCGGCGCGCGTCGGCGCCGGTGCATCTCCTGCGGGCCGAAGCGGCGCGACCCGTCCGCGGGTCGCGCCCTCGGCGCCGGGCATCGGCGTGGCCGTGGCGCGGCTCAGGTCCGCCAGGGGTGGGCCGGCAGCTCGGTCTTGCCGATCGTGCTGGCGCCGGCCTCGGCCACCACGTGGTCGTTCTCCACGGTCGAGCCGCTGACGCCGATGGCGCCCGACATCTCGCCGTCCGCGTCGACGATCGGGATGCCGCCGGGGAAGGTGATCAGCCCGTCGTTCGAGTGCTCGATGCCGTAGAGCGGGCCGCCCGGCTGCGACAGCGCGCCGATCTGCCCGGTCATCATGCCGAAGAACACCGAGGTCTTGGCCTTCTTCTGGGCGATGTCGATCGAGCCGACCCAGGCGCCGTCCATGCGGTAGAACGCCTTCAGGTTTCCGCCGGAATCGACGACGGCGATGCACATCTGCGTGCCGAGTTCGGCGGCCTTGGCTTTGGCGGCGGCGATCGCGGTCTCCGCCTGCTCGATGGTGACGTGCATGGTGTCATCTCCCTGATGGCGCCGCCGGACCGGGGCGCGTCGTCCCCGCAGCCTCGGCGGGGATACCGATCGACAACGGCCGAGGTTGCGCCCGGTGCCGAGAACAAGGACGGCCGCCCCGGATGTCCCGGGGCGGCCGCGGATCGATCGCGTCGGTCGGCCTGCCTCTGCCGGCCTACTTGGCCGACATCGCGTTGGCCTTCTCGATCAGCGCCTCGGCCATGCGGATCGAGGCGATGTCGATCAGGCGGCCATCGAGGGAGACGGCGCCGCGCCCGGCCTTGGCGGCCTCTTCCATCGCCACGAGGATGCGGCGCGCCTTGGTGACCTCGGCCTCGGACGGGGTGAACACCTCGTTGGCGAGGTCGATCTGCGAGGGGTGGATCGCCCACTTGCCCTCGTAGCCGGCCGACGCGCAGCGCCGGGCCGCGGAGGTGTAGCCGTCGGGATCGGAGAAGTCGCCGAACGGGCCGTCGATCGGGCGCAGGCCGTAGGCGCGGCAGGCCACCAGCATGCGCTGCTGGGCGAACAGCCACGGATCCTGCCAGTGGGTCTCGCGCTTGCCGCTCTCGTCCTTGTCGGTGAGCACGCTGTAATCGGGGTTCACCCCGCCGATGACCTGGGCGCGGGCGCGGCAGGACGCGGCGTAGTCGGCGACGCCGAAGGACATCGCCTCGAGGCGCTTCGAGGAGGTCGCGATCGCCTCGACGTTGGCCATGCCGAGCGCGGTCTCGATCAGCACCTCGAAGCCGAGCTTCTTCTCGCGCTTCTTGGCCTGCTCGATCTGCGTCACCAGCACGTCGATGGCGTAGACGTCGGCCGGCACGCCGACCTTCGGGATCAGGATCATGTCGAGGCGCGGACAGGCTTCGACGATGTCGACCACGTCGCGGTACATGTAGTGGGTGTCGAGACCGTTGATGCGGATCATCATGGTCTTCGAGCCCCAATCGATATCGTTGAGGGCAGCGATGATGTTGGTGCGGGCCTTCTCCTTGTCGTCCGGCGCGACCGCGTCCTCGAGGTCGAGGAAGATCACGTCGGCGCTCGAGGTGGCCGACTTCTCCATGAAGGTCGGGTTCGAGCCCGGCACCGCGAGTTCGGAGCGGTGGAGCCGCGGGGTGGCCTGCTGGACGAGGGTGAAGCTCATGGGGGGTCTCCTGTTTCCCTGGGAAGTCGAGCGGCTTGCGGTGCCGCCGTCAGAGCGCGGGCTCAGCTAGGCCGCCCGAACCGTCGGTTTCAACATGGGCCTGCGCGTTCTCGGCGACAGGCCTAGGCGATACGTTTGCATCAGCCGGTCGCACCGAAGCCGACGGCGATGCAGTTGATCGAGAGCAGGAGCGCGGATTTCACCGCCTCGCGCTTGTCCTCGTCGGTCTCGGCGCGGAACCGGCGCAGCAGCTCGACCTGCTCGCGGCCGACCTGGTTGATCGTCAGCAGGCGGCCGGTGAGACGGTCGCGGAACAGCGGCGCGCGCTCGGCCAGCTCCCGCCCGCCGGTGATCCGCAGCACCATCTCGCGCGTCAGCGCGTACTCGGCTTCGATCATCCCGAAGATGCGGTCGCGGATCTCCGGGTCGGCGACGAGGCCGGCGTAATCCCGGGCGATGCCGAGATCGACCATGAGCAGCGTCTTCTCGACCTCGTCGAGGATCAGGCGGAACAGCCGGCATTCCTGGAACAGGCGCTTGAGCAGCGCTTCGCCCTGGTCGCCGCGCACGTCGAGGAAGCTGCGGATGCCGGAGCCGACGCCGTACCAGCCGGTGACGACGTGTCGGTTCTGCGACCACGCGAACACCCAGGGAATCGCGCGCAGGTCGCTCAGCGACTTCGCCCCGAAGCGCCGCGCCGGGCGCGAGCCGATGTTGAGCAGCGCGATCTCGTCGAGCGGGCTCGCGGCCTGGAAGTAGTCCACGAGGCCGTCGGCCTGGAGCAGGTTGACGTAGGCCGCGCGCGAGGCGCCGGACAGCGCCTCCAGCGCATCGTCGAACTCGTGCCGGGGCTGGTTCGCGCGCTGCCGCTCGGATTGCAGCGCGTGCTCGAACACGGAGGCCGCCAGCAGCTCCATCTGGTAGGCGGCGGTGCCGCGGTTGGCGTACTTGAACGAGACCACCTCGCCCTGCTCGGTGGTGCGGAAGCGGCCGTTGATCGAGCCGGGCGGTTGCGCGTCGATCCCGCGCTGGGTCGGCACGCCGCCGCGGCTCACCGAGCCGCCGCGCCCGTGGAAGAACGCGATCGGCACGCCGGCTTCCTTGCCGAGCGCCGTCAGCTTCGCCTGCGCCTTGTACAGCTCCCAGTTCGAGGCGACGAAGCCGCCGTCCTTGTTCGAATCCGAGTAGCCGATCATCACCTCCTGCACGCCCCCCTGCCAGCGGGTGGAGCGGCGGACCACCGGGATGCCGACGAGCTCCTTCATGATCGCCGGCGCGGCGCGCAGGTCCTCGATGGTCTCGAACAGCGGCACGATCGGCAGCGGGCAGATCTCGGTGCCGGCGGCGTCGAGGTAGAGGCCGGCCTCCTTGGCCAGCAGGTAGGCGCCGAGGATGTCGGGCACCGAGCGGGTCATCGACAGGACGAAGGCGCCGAACGCCTCGCGGTCGAGGGTGTCGCGCATCTCGCCGACGAGCGCGAAGGTGGCCAGGGTCTCGCGGGCGTCGTCCGGCAGGCCCTCGAACGAGGTTTCGCCGGTCCGCGGCCGCGCCAGCTCGGCGACGAGCCAGGCCTTCCACTCGGGCGACTCAAGGTCCGGCGGCGCCTTGCCGCCGCTCTGGCGGGCGTAGAGCGCGTGCAGCGTCTTCGTGGTGCGGGTGGTGTTCTCGCGCAGGTCGAGGCGGACGGTGGAGAACCGGAAGATCTCGACCATGCGCCGCACCGGCCGCACGAGGTCGGTGGCGAGCGAGGTGCACTTGGCGTCCGCGAGGCCCTGCTCCAGGGTGCGCAGGTCGTTGATCAGCCCGTCGGCGCTCGGGTAGTCCGGCCCGCTCGTGCGGCCGCCCTCGTTGCGCCGGATCGTCGCCTCGATCTTGCGCAGGATGCAGGACAGGTACTGGCGATAGGCCTCGCCGGGGTTGCGGCCGGCGATCGCCTTGGCGTCGCCGCTCTCGGACAGGGCCCGGGCCAGCTCGGCCCGGAAGGTCTCGGGCACCGGCATCGAGCGCTCGGTGAGCGACAGCACCCGGCCGAGATGAAGCACGCCGTCGCGGTAGCGCCTGAGCGAGGCGAGCGCGTTCCACTTCAGCGTCTCGCGGGTGACGCTGGCGGTGACGTAGGGATTGCCGTCGCGGTCGCCGCCGATCCAGGAGCCGAACTGAAAGAAGGCCGGCACCTCGAACTTCTCGTCCGGGTAGTACTGCGCCAGCGATTCCTCGAGCGAGTAGACCACCTCCGGCAGCATCTCGAACAAGGTCTCGTCGAAGAAGTGCAGGCCCCAGGAGACCTCGCGCTCGACGGTGGCCTTCTCGAGGTGCAGCTCGCCGGTCATCCAGACCAGCTCGATCTGGTCGCGCAGCTCGTTCATCAGACCGTTGCGCTCGCGCGTAGTCCAGCGCGGCAACTCGAGCTCGCGCAGCACGAGGTAGATGCGCCGGAACTTCTCCAGCACGGTCACGCGCTTGCCCTCGGTCGGGTGGGCGGTGATCGTCGGGCGGATGCGCAGGTCCTTCAGCAGGGCATGGATCTGCGGCGCGGGGATGCCGCCGGCCGAGGCTTCCGCCAGCACCTTGGCGAAGGACCCGCCGAGGGCCGAGCGGCCCTCCGTGCGCTCGACGTGCCGGCGCCGGCGCATGGCGACGTTCTGCTCGGCGATCGACAGCAGCTGGAACCAGATGCCCTGCACCTGGAGCGCCCGGGCCAGCATCTCGGGCGTGAAGGTCGAGATGTCGGCGGTGCCGTGCAGCACGGCCTCCAGCTCCGGCTCGTGCCGCCGCGCCACGTCGAGCAGCGCGTGGAACAGGATGTCGAGGGCTTCCTTCGACGAAGTGCCGGTGATCACCGGCGGCGCGAAGGCGTTCTCGTCGGCATGGCCGAGGGAGGCGTGAAGGGTCTTTGGCATCGGATCAAGCCACCTGGGGCGGATATCGTTTTGGCGGGGGTGGCACCGCGCGGCCCCCTCTCCCGAGCGGGAGAGGGTTGGGGTGAGGGGCTAGGTCATTCCGGAGAGGTCACGCCCCTCACCCTGTCCCCCTCCCGAACGAGAGAGGCGACCCGCGCTTCAGGTTCGCGCTTCGGGCGCTACGCCGCCCGCCGCATCACCTCGGCGACGGTGTCGCCGAACGAGCCGGGATCGGGCGCCACGGTCAGCCCGTAGGACCGCATGATCTCGGCCTTCTCGGCCGCGCTGTCCCCGGTGGCCGAGATGATCGCGCCGGCGTGCCCCATGCGGCGGCCCTTCGGCGCCGTGAGCCCGGCGACGAAGCCGATCACGGGCTTCGAGAAGTTCGCCTTGATCCAGGCCGCGGCCTCAGCCTCCTGCGGGCCGCCGATCTCGCCGATCATCAGCACGGCCGCGGTCTCCGGGTCCTGCTCGAACAGCGCGAGGTGGTCGAGGAAGGACGAGCCGTTGATCGGGTCGCCGCCGATGCCGACCGAGGTCGAGATGCCGATGCCGTGCGCCTTCATCTGCGAGGCGGCCTCGTAGCCGAGCGTCCCCGAGCGCGAGATCACGCCGACGTTGCCCTTCAGGTAGATGTGCGGCGGCATGATGCCGAGCATCGACTTGCCGGGCGAGATGATGCCGGCGCAGTTGGGGCCGACCACCATGGTGCGGCGGTCCTTGGGGTAGCGCATCAGGTAGCGCTTCACCCGCATCATGTCCTGGGCCGGGATGCCGTCGGTGATCGAGCAGACCAGCTTCAGCCCGGCATCGGCCGCCTCCATGATCGCGTCCGCGGCGAAGGGCGGGGCGACGAAGGTGATCGAGGTGGTGGCGCCCGTCGCCTCGACGGCGTCCTTGACGGTGTTGAACACCGGCAGGCCGAGATGGGTCTTGCCGCCCTTGCCGGGGGTGACGCCGCCGACGACGTTGGCGCCGTAATCCTTCATCTCCTTGGCGTGGAAGGTGCCCTTGTCGCCGGTGATGCCCTGGACGATGATCGGGGTGGTCTCGTCGATGAGAATGCTCATGGCGGTATCCTTCGCTTATCTCACGGACGTCAGTACTTGGTGCCGTTGCAGGCCTCGACGGCCTTGCGCGCGGCCTCCGACAGGGTCTCGGCGGTGATCAGGTCGAGCCCGCTCTCGGCCAGGATGCGCTGCCCGGCCTCGACGTTCGTGCCGGCGAGCCGGACGATCAGCGGCACCTCGATCTTCACCTCGCGCGCCGCCTGGACCACGCCCTCCGCGACCCAGTCGCAGCGGTTGATGCCGGCGAAGATGTTGACGAGGATCGCCTTCACGTTCTTGTCCGACAGGACGAGGCGGAAGGCGGTGGCGACGCGCTCGGGGCTCGCGCCGCCGCCGACGTCGAGGAAGTTCGCCGGCTCGCCGCCCGCGTGCTTGATCATGTCCATGGTCGCCATGGCGAGGCCGGCGCCGTTGACGATGCAGCCGATCTCGCCCTCGAGCCCGATGTAGCTGAGGTTGTGCTCGGCGGCCTGGGCCTCGCGCGGGTCGCCCTGCGACGGGTCGTGCATGTCGGCGATGTTGCGGCGGCGGAACATCGCGTTGTCGTCGAACGACATCTTGGCGTCGAGCGCCAGCACGCGGTCGTCCTTGGTGACGACGAGCGGGTTGATCTCCAGCATGGTGCCGTCGCAGTCGCGGAACGCCCGGTAGGCGTTCATGATCGTCTTCACCGCGGCCGAGACCTGCTTGATGTTGAGGCCGAGCTGGAACGCGATCTCGCGGGCCTGGAACTGCTGCAGGCCGACGGCCGGCTCGACCACCACCTGGATCAGCGCCTCGGGCTCGCTGGCCGCGATCTCCTCGATGTCCATGCCGCCGCGCTGGGAGGCGATCACGCGGACGCGCTCCGCCTTCCGGTCGAGGACGTAGCCGAGATACAGCTCGCGCTCGAACGGGTCGGCGGTCTCGACGTAGACCCGCTGCACCGGCTTGCCCTCGGGCCCGGTCTGCAGGGTGACGAGGCGCTTGCCGAGCAGCTCGCGGGCGGCGTCGCGGACCTCGTTGTAGGTCCGGCACAGCTTGATCCCGCCGGCCTTGCCGCGGGCGCCAGCATGGATCTGGGCCTTCACCGCCCAGAACGAGCCGCCGAGCTCGGTCGCGGCGTAGACGGCCTGGTCGGCGCTGAAGGCGACGGCGCCCTTGGGAACAGCGACGCCGAAGCTCGCGAGCAGCTCCTTGGCCTGATACTCGTGCACGTCCATCGGGCGCCTCCTTCGGTACTGTTCTTGGCTGCGTTTCTACGCCCTCATTTTACTTTGGGGGAGAGCAGTGCCGCATCAAATTTTTTTGCATTCTCGTTGAGTTCGCCTTGATCGGCGAAGGAATGCTTGCGGTCATCTTGTTGCGTCGCACAATCTTCTGGCGACGATCGTTTCCCGACTTCGCAATTCGCCCGTCGGCGGTCCCCGATCGCCGCCGATCGGGGGCCGCCGACGGGCTTCGCGTCAGCTCACCTTGGCCTTGACCACGTCGTAGACCTTCTCGTTGAGCGGGCCGGCATCGCCGAGCAGCGCTTCTAGCTCGGTCAGGCGCGCCTGCGCGAAATCGCGGTCGTCGAGGCCCTTGGCATTGACGTAGACGTTCAGCGCCGCGCTGCGCAGGCCGGCATGGGCCGAGAGCACGGCGACGCCGGCATCCGAGATGACGTTGAGGTTGCCCTTGTCGGCGACGACTTCGGCGAGGTCGATCACCGCGCGGCAGGCGCGGCAGCAGGCGAGCGGCACGTCGGTCGCCACCTTCAGCGCCGCCTGGATCCGCTCGGCGCGGACCGCCTTCTCGTCGTCGGTGGCCTTGGGCAGCCCGTAGGCCCCCATCACCGCGTCGAAGGCGGCGACGTCCTCGGCGATCATGCCGGTGAGCTGCGCCCGCAGCGCCTCGGACTGGACGAGCATGTCCTTCAGCTCAGCCTCGACCTCGACGTACTTCTTCTTGCCGATGGTGAGGTTGCACACCATCGAGACCAGGGCCGCGCCCATGGCGCCGGAAATGGCGGCGGCACCGCCGCCGCCGGGGGTCGGGGCGGCGCTGGCCAGCCCGTCGAGGAAGGTCGCGATCGTATCGTGCTCGGCCATGCGCCCCACTCCCCCGTTCAGGCCATCTTCTTGGCGAGCGCGTAGATCTCCTCGGCATCCAGCACCTGCTCGGTGCTGTCGAAGAGCTGGCCGACGCAGGCGCGATGGAGCTTCAGCTTCAGGCCGCCGATGCCCAGTGCGCCGAACGACTTCTTGCCGTGCCGGTCCTTGCCCTTGTCCATGGCATCGATGCCGCCGAAGCCGAGCGGCGGCTGGGCGTTGTAGTCGGCCACGAACTCGATCGAGGCCTCGTCCTTCCAGGCCGACTCGGGCAGCAGCTCGATGCCGATGGCGCCGGCCGAGAACACCAGGTTCTTGCCCTTGACGATCTCGGCGCGCGAGGCCTCGTCCGGGGTCGCGGCCGCCGTCACGGCGACGCCGAAGCGCTTGTTGACGGCGTCCGCCGCCGCCTGCGCGCGGTCGAGCTGACGGGCGGCGAGGACGACCTCGGCGCCCTCCTGGGCGAGCAGGGCCGCCGAGCGCATGCCGACCGGGCCGGTGCCGGCGAGCACCACGGCCTTCTTGCCCTCGAGCGCGCCGGCGGCCTTCGCGACCAGAGCGACTCCGGCGGCGGCGGTGGTGTTCGAGCCGTTGGAATCGAGCATGGTCGAGACGCGGAACGGGCCGAAGAAGCGCTTCTTCACCGCCTCGAGCACCGCCTCACCGGCCGCCATGTTGCCGCCGCCGACGAAGATCGCCGTCGACTTCTTCTCCGAGCCGCCGCGGGTGTAGATCGTGCCGTCGACGAGCGCGCCGACGTTCTCGGGCGTCACGCCGCCGTAGCCGGTGATGTGGTCGGCGCCGCCGTCGTAGCCGACGACGGTGTCGAACACGGACGGCATCGCATCGGTGTCGAACAGGAACAGAAGCTTCTTCATGGTGCGTCCTCTCGCCCGCGTCTCGGCGCGGATGGCGTTCGTGTTGGAAATTGGGTTCGGGCTCGTCGGTCGCTCAGCCTTCCCTCCCCCCCTGCGGGGGAGGGTGGCCCGCGAAGCGGGTCGGGAGAGGGGCCGCGCGACGTCCGGAAACGTGGCTCCCCTCTCCCGACCCTCGCTGACGCGAGGCCCACCCTCCCCCGCAGCGGGGGGAGGGAGAGTTCGACCTAGACCACGTTCTGCGGCTTGCCGGCGACGAAGGCCTGGACGTTGTCGACGAGCTGGTCGGCCAGGATCTGCATCGCCTCCTTGCTGGCCCAGGCCACGTGCGGCGTGACGATCAGGTTCGGCAGGTCGAGGTCGCACAGGATGTTGCCGTTCTTGGGCGGCTCCTGCACCACCACGTCGAAGCCGGCGCCGCCGATCGTGCCGGCCTTCAGCGCCTCGGCCAGGGCCTCCTCGTCCACCAGCCCGCCGCGGGCGGTGTTGATGAGGATCGCGTGCTTCTTCATCTTCGCCAGCTGCTCGGCGCCGATCATGTTCCGGGTCTCAGGCGTCAGCGGCGCGTGCAGCGTGATGACGTCGGACTGGGTCAGGATCGTCTCGAGGTCGACGAGGCCCTCCTGCGGGAAGACGTCGTAGGCGATGACCTTCATGCCGAGCGCTTCCGCCCGCTTGCCGATCGACTTGCCGAGCGCGCCGTAGCCGACGATGCCGAGCGTCGAGCCGGCGATGTCGTGGATCGGGTAGTCGAAGTAGCAGAACTGGGTCGACTTGTTCCAATCGCCCCGGCGCACCGAGTTGGCGTAGGGCACGATCGCGCGCCGCAGGGCGAAGATCAGCGCGATGACGTGCTCGGGCACGGTGTTGAAGGCGTAGTTGCGGATGTTGACGACGGTGATGCCTTGCGCCTTCGCCTGCTCCTTGTCGACCACGTCGGTGCCGGTGGCGGCGACGGCGATGAGCTTGAGGTCGGGCAGCTGCTTCAACGTGTCGGCGCGCATCGGCACCTTGTTGATCAGCGCGATCTCGGCGCCCTGGAGCCGGGAGACGATTTCCTCCGGTGTCCAGGTCGAATCGTATTCCTTGTAGTCGTGCGGGAAGTTGAACGGCCGGACCGTGGCGTCGAGGGACTCGCGGTCGAGGAATACGATCTTCTTCGTCATGGAACGCCTTTCATGCGACGGCCGGATCGGGCCCTGCCCGCGACGCGCCGGTCGCGGCGATCCCGATCCGGTTCGAGATGATCCCCTCTCGTCCGGGATGGCGCGGGGGCGTCGCCGCCCCCGCGCGATGGTGTCGGCCTAACGTCAGCCCTGGGTGAGCGGATGCTCGCGCAGGTAGCTCGACGCGGCGGCGACGCCCGAGCCCGGGGTGACGTGCACGCCGCAATCGATCATCGCCATCTCGGCGCCGGCGATCGCGCCCAGCAGCGACAGCTCGTTGAGATCACCGAGGTGGCCGATGCGGAACACCTTGCCGGCGACCTGGCTGAGGCCGGCGCCGAGCGAGAGGTTGTAGCGGTCGTAGGCGTGCTTGATGATCTTGGCCGCATCGACGCCCTCGGGCGCCAGGATCGCCGTCACCGTGTCGGAGTTCCACTTGGGCTCCTTGGCGCAGGTCTTCAGGCCCCACGCTGCCACGGCCTGACGGGTCGCCTCGGCGAGCACGTGATGGCGGTGGTAGACGTTCTGCAGCCCCTCTTCCTTGATGCACTCGAGGGCCTCGCGCAGGCCGTAGAGCAGCGGCAGCGGCGGGGTGTAGGGGAAGTAGCCGGTCGGGTTCTGCTTCAGCTGGTCGGACCAGGCGAAGTAGACGTGTCCGAGGCGGTCGTTGCCGCCGGCGGTGCCTTCGGAGGCCTTGATCGCCTTGGCGCTGGCGCAGAGCACGCCGAGGCCGGCGGGGAGCATGAAGCCCTTCTGCGAGCCGGCGATGGCGCAATCGACCTTCCACGCGTCCATCTCGAACGGCAGCGAGCCGATCGACGAGATGCCGTCGACGAACAGCAGCGCCGGGTGGCCGGCGGCGTCGATCGCCTTGCGGACCGCGCCGATGTCGCTGGTGACGCCGGTCGCCGTCTCGTTGTGGACGACCATCACGGCCTTGATCTTGTGCTCGGTGTCGGCGCGCAGCGCCTGGCCGATCTTCTCCGGGTCGGCGCCGGTGCCCCAGGCCTCATCCTGCACGATGACGTCGAGGCCGAGGCGCTGGGCCATGTCGACCCAGAGGTGGCTGAACTGGCCGTAGCGGGCGGTCAGGACCTTGTCGCCGCGGCAGAGCGTGTTCGCCAGGGCCGATTCCCAGATGCCGGTGCCGGAGGACGGATAGAAGATGATCGTGCCCGCCTCGGAGCCGAACACCATCTTGGCGTCCTGGAACAGCGGCTTCACCAGCGCCGGGAAGTCGGGCGAGCGGTGGTCCTCCGAGGGGACGTGCATCGCGCGCAGCACGCGGTCCGGGATGTTGGTCGGGCCGGGAATGAAGAGGTGATTGCGTCCGGGGCGCCGCGTTGCAGCCATGGGGTGTGTCCTCCGATTACCAAGAAACGTTGGCCGGCAAGCCGGCTTCAGGAACGATGCGCCGGCTTGCGACGCATGGGCGTGTGGTGATCCGTGGGCGGTCTGGTGAGGGGGACGCCGAACCGGCGCGGCCGGAAGCGCGCGGGAGGGCTGTCCCGCGCGGAACTTCCGCGTCGTCGGTCGGTCGCTTCACCGGGCGATGCGGAGCGGCGGAACGGTCTGGCACCGCTCGCGGTCGCGGCATGGATCCATGCCGGTCGCCTCCGAAAAGCCTCGTCTTCCATGCGTCGGCCGTGGCCGTCGCGCAAGCCGCGGAATGCGGATCCTGCACGCCGGCGCTGCGCCGACCCTCGATACCTTCCTCCCCGTCGTCCCGCCCCGGCTCACGATCCAAGTGGTTCACGATCCAAGTCGACCATCCAGGTCGGCGATCCATTGGCCGTCGCCGGCGCCGGCCTTACGGCAGGCGATCGCTTTGAATCCATTATGAACGCCGAAGCTCCACAAGCAAAACTGGAAAAACTTCCCGGACGACGAAAAAAAATTGTCGTGCACTGCAGCAAACCGGCGAAGGATCTTCGCATTGCTTGCTGCATCGCAGCATCGGATGCGCGCCACCGTCATCAAACTGAGACGCGTTTCCGGTTTGGCTCGGCCGAAGACCGCCGGGAGATGCTCGTGGCCGACGACACGGAAGGGACGACCCGCGTCCGCACCCTGTTCCTCTCAGACCTGCACCTCGGCACCCGCGGCTGCCAGGCCGGGCTGCTCCTGGACTTCCTGAAGGACTACGACGCCGACACGCTCTACCTCGTCGGTGACATCGTCGACGGCTGGCAGCTCCGATCGGGCTGGTACTGGCCGCAGGGGCACAACGACGTGGTGCAGAAGCTCCTGCGCAAGGTGCGCAAGGGCTCGAGCCTGGTCTACGTGCCGGGCAACCACGACGAGTTCCTGCGCGACTACATCGGCACCACCTTCGGCGGGATCGAGATCGCCGAGAGCCGCATCCACGAGGCGGCGGACGGGCGGCGCTACCTGGTGATCCACGGCGACCAGTTCGACATGGTGGTGCGCCACGCCCGCTGGCTCGCCCATCTCGGCGACGGCGCCTACACCTTCGCGCTGTTCGTCAACACCGGCCTGAACAAGCTGCGCCGCCGGCTCGGCCTGTCCTACTGGTCGCTCTCGGCCTGGGCGAAGCTGAAGGTGAAGAACGCGGTCAACTTCATCGGCGCGTTCGAGACCTTTCTCGCCGACGAGGCCCGGCGCCAGGGTGCCGACGGGGTGATCTGCGGCCACATCCATCACGCCGCCGACCGGCGGATCGACGGCCTGCGCTACCTCAACACCGGCGACTGGGTCGAATCCTGCACCGCGCTGGTCGAGCATTACGACGGCCGCATGGAGGTGCTGCATTATCCGAGCGTGCTTCGCGCCCGCGCGGCGGAGGCGTCGGAGGCCGAGCGCGCCGGTGCGCTTCCGGCGCAGGACCGCCGGGCGGTCGCGTGAGGTTGCTGGTCGCGACCGATGCCTGGGCGCCGCAGGTCAACGGCGTGGTGCGCTCGCTCGAGCGCATGGCCGAGGCCGCCCCCGCCCACGGCTTCGAGCCGTTCTTCGTGACCCCGCGCGACTTCCGCTCGCTGCCGATGCCGGGCTATCCCGAGATCCGGCTGGCGCTGGCGGGCGCGCGCGGCATCGCCGCCGCCTGGGCGCGGATCGAGCCGACCCACGTCCACATCGCCACCGAGGGCACGATCGGCCACGCGGTGCGGCGGCTCTGCCGCGCGAAGGGCCGCCCCTTCACCACGAGCTACCACACGCGGTTTCCCGAATATCTCGCCGCCCGGGCGCCGATCCCCGAGGCGTGGAGCTACGCCTGGCTGCGGCGCTTTCACCGGGCGGCCAGCGGCACCATGGTCAGCACCGCCTCGCTCGAGCGCGAGCTCGCCGGCCGCGGCTTCCGCAACCTGATGCGCTGGACGCGGGGCGTCGACACCGACCTGTTCCGCCCGGCCGATCCTTCCGCCGAGGTTCCCCCTGCGCTCGCGGGGCTGCCGCGCCCGATCTTTCTCTTCGTCGGCCGCGTCGCGGTCGAGAAGAACGTCGCCGCCTTCCTCAGTCTCGACCTGCCGGGCAGCAAGGTGGTGATCGGCGACGGGCCCGACCGCGCCCGGCTCGCGGCCGCCCACCCGCAGGCCCGCTTCCTCGGCACCCGCACCGGCGCAGAGCTGTCCGCGCTCTACGCGGCGAGCGACGTGTTCGTGTTCCCGAGCCTCACCGACACCTTCGGCATCGTGCTGCTCGAGGCGATGGCCTGCGGCCTGCCCGTGGCGGCCTACCCGGTCACCGGCCCCCTCGACGTGGTCGCCGGGACCGGGGCCGGGGTGCTCGACGCCGACCTGCGCGCGGCATGCCTCGCCGCCCTCGTCGTTCCGCGCGGGCAATGCCGCGCGGAGGCCCTCCGCCGGACCTGGGCCGAGAGCGCCCGCCAGTTCTTCGGCAACATCGAGAGCGCCCACGCCCAGGCGGCCGATCTGCGCGTGCCGGCCGGCGCCGAGGCGGCCCTGCTTGGCTGATGAGGTGACGGGTTGAGAGGGTGACGGGCCGGCCAAGGAATGCGATGGGTCGCCGCCCCTTCGGACCCGACCCGCCCCGTGCC
>NZ_VRVH01000099.1:0-14377 GCF_008040095.1 Methylobacterium sp. WL6
GAGCCGGACCGCGCCGCGGATGGAGCTGGCGCTCGCCGCGCACGCGCCCTCGACGCCGACCGGCCTGGCGATCTCCCACGGGGGCCGCGTCTTCGTGATGATGCCGCGCTTCACCGGCAAGGAGACGGTCACCATCGGCGAGGTGCTGCCCGACGGCTCGGTGAAGCCCTATCCCGACCAGGCCACCAACACCCCCGACGCGGGCCGGCCGCAGGCGACGTTCTTCCACGTTCCGAACGGCGTCTTCGCCACCGACGACAGCCTGTGGCTGCTCGATTCCGGCCTGCCCGAGGGCAAGGGCGCGCCGGTGCCGGGCGGGGCGAAGCTCGTCCAGATGGACCTGGCGACGAACCGCATCGTCCGCATGATCCCGCTCGAGGCCGGCATCGTGCCGACCTCGTCGCTGAACGACCTGCGCGTCGAGATCAGGCCTGGGCGCCAGCGCGCCTACATCACCGACCAGGGCCAGGGGGAGGACGGGGCGATCCTCGCCGTCGACCTCGCCACCGGCCAGGTGGCGCGGCGGCTGGCCGAGCATGCCAGCACCAAGTCGCAGAAGGGGGTGGTGAAGTTCGTCGAGGAGCGCCCGGTGATGCAGACCAAGGGCGACGGCCCGCCGCAGCACCCGAAGGGCGGCGCCAACGGCATCGCGCTCAGCCCCGACGGCAGCCGCCTGTACTACGCGCCGCTGATGGCGCGCCGGCTGTATTCGGTCGAGACGGCGGGCCTGCTCGACCCGAAGGTTTCGGATGCCGAGGTGGCCGCGACCGTGAAGGACCTCGGCGAGAAGGGGATGACCGGCGGCCTCACCACCGATTCCAAGGACCGGGTCTATCTCAGCCTGCAGGAGCAGAACGCCGTCGGGCGGCGCGACCCCGACGGGACGATCACCGTGATCGCCTCCGATCCGCGGCTGATCTGGGCGGACACGTTCTGGATCACCGCCGACCGCTGGCTCTACATCTCGGCCGCCCAGGTGAACCGCCGGCCCGAGTACAACCACGGCCGCGACCTGCAGGAGCCGCCCTACGCGATCCTGCGGGTGCGGATCGATGCCGACCCGGTCGACGGCCTCGCTCAGTAGCGGCGGCCGGCGCGGGCGGCGTCCACGCTCAAGGGGCCGGCGCCCGCGAAGACGAGGTAGAGGAACACGAAGCAGAACAGGATCGCGGCATCGCCCCCGTTCACCGCCGGAAACGGCGATTTCGGCGCGTGGACGAGGAAGTAGCCCACCGCCATCTGGCCCGACAGCAGGAACGCGACCGGCCGGGTGAACAGCCCGAGGACGATCAGCGTGCCGCCGACCAGCTCGAGCAGGCCCGCGGCACCGGCGAGCGAGAGCAGCTCGGGCGCCGGCATCGTCCGCGGCGGAAGCCCGAGCAACTTCTGCGTGCCGTGCTGCAGGAACACGAGGCCGGTCACCGCGCGCAGCAGCGACAGGGCGTAGGGCGCGTAGCCGTTCAGGCGCGGGACGAGCGAGTTCATGGGCGGACGGGTCTCCGACGCTTCGGGGAGGCACCATCGCGAGGACTTCGCCCCGCCTGTCAAGCTTTCGCATTTGCGGAACGGAACGCCGCCCGCGCGCCCGCGCCGGTTCAGGAAATACCAACCGGCGCGTGCAACGCTTCCGGCCTGGGGCGACGCTCGGGGCAACGATGCCGCTGGTTCCGGTCTCGACGCCGGCGGCGCTAGCGGTGACGACGATCGCGAAGCACGTCGCCTTCGGCGTCCCGCTACGAACCGCCCCGATGGCACGGGCCAAGGAGCGTGCGGCGGGCGGACCGGAGCCGTTCTCCGCCCGAGCGGGCACGCTCGGCATCGCGTGGGCGGTGGCGCTGCGGCTGTGGCGGCCGGCGCTGGTCGACGTCGCGATCCTTATCGGATGTCGACCGCATTCGAGGCGGTCATCGCCCGCCGCACCGGCTCGCCCGCCTGCGCGGTCCGGTTCCGGCGGCTGCGCGGCTTCGGCCCGAAGCACGGGCCGACCGGTCCCGGTCTCCTGGGCGCCGTCCTCAGCCTCCGATCCGGCGCTCCGCCGGATCGTCCCCCGTGCTCGAAGGACCGACGCCATGACCTCGGGTCTTCCGTCGGGGCCCCCAGGGAGCGGACGGACAGGCCCTGACACGGTGCCGGAGTCGCGGCCCGCGGTGGTTCCCAAGCGTCGCCGGACCGGTCACAACGGACCGATCGCGCCGCCGGCCTCCACGGGCCGGGGCGCTCCGGCGAGTCCCGAGGTTCCATCCGTGCCCCTGCCCCGCGTCGTCGCGTTCTCGGCGAGCATCAACCGGCCCTCGCGCACCCGCACGCTCGTCGAGGCGATCGGCGCGCAGCTCGGCCGCCATCGCCGCATCGACCTGAGCGTGATCGACCTGATCGATGCCGGGCCGGGCCTCGGCGCGCTCACGCGCGACGGCCTCCCGCCGGCGGCCGAGGCGCTGGTCGCGGCGATCGAGGGGGCCGACGCGCTGATCGTCGGGACGCCGGTCTACAAGGGCGCCTATTCCGGCCTGTTCAAGCACGTGTTCGATTTCGTCGACGCCGAGGCCCTCGTCGGCATGCCGGTGGCGCTCGCCGCCACGGGGGGCGGCCTGCGCCATGCGCTGGTGGTCGAGCACTCGCTCCGGCCGCTGTTCGGGTTCTTCTCCGCGCACATCGCGCCGACCTCGGTCTATGCCGGCGGCGACGAGATCGCGGACGGCGTCGTCGCCGACGCGACCGTGGCCGCGCGCATCGAGGCGGCAGGACGCGAGCTCGACGCGCTGCTGAAGGTGTCGCGCGGGGCCGACCGGGAGAAGGCGCCGGCGGCGTGAGCCTCAGGCCGTGACGCTCAAGCCTTGTCGAGCGCCGCGGCGATCGCGCTGATCACCCGCGGGTCGGTCGGCTCGACCTGGGTCGCGAAGGCGGCGGCCAGCGTTCCGTCGCGGGCCACGAGGTACTTGTGGAAGTTCCAGCGCGGCGTCTCGCCGGGCTTCTCCAGCGCCGCCCATTGGTAGAACGGGTGGGCGCCCGGCATCTTCACCCGCGTCTTGGCGGTGAGCGGGAAGGTGACGCCGTGGTTCTTGCGGGCGGCCTCGGCGATGGCGGCGCCGTCGAGGGGCTCTTGGTTGCCGAAATCGGGCGAGGGCACGCCGATCACCGTCAGCCCGCGTTCCTGGAAGCGCGTCCACAGCGTCTGCAGCCCGGTAAGCTGCCCGGCATAGCCGCAGGCGGTGGCGGTGTCGACCACCAGGATCGGCCGCCCGGCATAGGCCGAGAGCGGCATCGCCCCGCCCTCCGGCCCGTCGAAGGCGAAGGCGGTGGCGCGCGTCCCGGCATCGAGGGCGTGGGCGCTGCCGGCGGCGGCACCCATGGCCGCACCGAGGAGGGTGAGGGCTTCGCGGCGGAGCAGGGTCATGGGCGGGTACGGCCTCCGGAGCGGTCGCGGGCTCGGCCCACGACCAGATGGCGCACGCGGCCGCGAGGTCCAGGGCGGGCCCCGCGCGTTTTCCGGAGCCGGCGCACCATGCGGGCACGGTGGAACCTTCTGATGCGGCGGGCCTTTTGCGGGGGAGCTTCACTGTAGACCCCGGGCCGGATCGGGCTCGGGGCGACGATGGAAAGACGAGACGCGATGCGCAGCCTGATTGCCGGAACGGTCCTCCTCACCCTGGGCACGACCGCCCTGGGACCGAGCCTCGCGCTCGCGCAGACGTCGTCCCCGACCACGGCCGCGCCGGGCACCCAGGCCGTGCCGCCCGAGAAGCCGGCGACGGCCTCGCCGGATGCGCCCAAGCCCGACGTCGTCAAGCCCGATCCGGTGAAGCCCGATCCGGCGAAGCCCGACGCGTCGGCGGCGCCGATGAAGCCGGTCGAGGCGGTGCCGGGGCAGCCCGCGACCTTCACCGACAACCTGCGGCCGACCTTCGTCGCGCAGTCGCCCGACGACATGGTCAGCTCGAAGCTCGTCGGCCAGACCATCATCAACGGCGCCAACGAGACCATCGGCGAGATCGCCGACGTGGTGATCGGCTTCGACGGCAAGGTGAAGGCCTGGGTCGTCGGCGTCGGCGGCTTCCTCGGGATCGGCACCAAGTACGTCGCGGTCGACCCGAGCGCGATGCATCTGCAGCGCGTCGACGGCAAGGCGCTGCGGGCGATGATCAACACCGACAAGGACCAGCTCCGCGCGGCGCCGGAATACATCTACCTCGGCAAGGAGAAGCCGAAGGACGATGCCGGCAAGGCGGACGCTGCCAAGTAAAGGCCCGTCGCGAGCAGCGGACGAGCCCGGCGGCGGCCAGCCTCAGGGCGCGACCCGGCGGAGCACGAAGGCGACGCCGGTCTCCGGGTCGCGCCGCCAGGTTCCGTCGCCGGCGGGCACGAGGTTCACCACGTGCCCGCGCTTGGCCACCAGGGTCATGCGGCCTTCGCTCGTGCGCCACGTCGCCGGATCGAACACCTCGATCCCGCTGTCGCGGCAGCCCGGGAGGAGGCGCACCGGCGCACCCGGCCCGTCGCCGAGATCGAGCCGGCAGACGTCGCGGTTGAGCAGGCGGTCGAGCGCGTAGATCCCCGCCGGCGCCCCGGGCCCCGGGGCCGACCGCGGAGCTTGCGCCGGCACCGGATCGGGCGCGGCCTCGGGCGGCGCCGCGGCGATTGCCGTCGGGTCGAGGGGGCTCGACGCACGCATCGCCGCGATCTCGAGGGGCACCAGGCTGTAGCTCTCGCCTGCCTCGGCGGTGGCGACGTAGCTGCGCTGGTCGGGCCGCTTGGCGAAGGCCAGCACCGGGCGGACGTTGCGATCGACGAGGCGGACGACGCCGTCGGCGAAGAGCCAGCCGGCGACCGCGCTCACCACCGGCACCGACCGCCGGCACCCGGCCGGGAAGTACACCTTCTGCCCGGCCTCGCCGGATTCGGAGGCCAGCGTCATCACGCAGCGCCGGTTGGTGCCGTCGCGCGAGAGGTCCCAGGTGCCGGGCACGCCGCCGCGCCCCTCGGGCAGGGTGATCGCGAAGGGTGCGGGCGCGGCCGGAGGCTCGGATGCAGGCACGGCCGGAGGAGCGGACGAGGCGGGAGCATCCTGCCCGGCGGCCGCGCCGACCAGCGCGAGCCAGGCCCCGGCGGCCAGCCGCAGGCAGACGGTGTTCCGGGCCGGATTCATGCCCGGGCGCCCGCTGCCGGCCAGGGCGTCTCCGCCACCGGCGTGAGCGGCCCGCGGCCCTCGAACCACGAGATCAGGTTGTCGACGACGAGTTGCCCCATGGCGGCGCGGGTCTCGTGCGTGCCCGATCCGACATGCGGCAGCAGCACCACCCGGTCGAGGGCGACGAGCCGCTCCGGCACGTGCGGCTCGGCGGCGAAGACGTCAAGGCCGGCCGCGTGGATCGTGCCGGCCTCCAGCGCCGCGACCAGCGCCGCCTCGTCCACCACGCTGCCGCGGGCGACGTTGATCAGGATGCCCTCCGGCCCGAGGGCGGCGAGCACCGCGGCATCGACCAGGCCGTCCGTGCCGGCGCCGCCCGGCGCCACCACCATCAGCACGTGGACGGCCTGCGCCAGCCCGACCAGAGTCGGATGATAGGCGTAGGGCACGTCGCCTTGCGGGCGCCGCCCGTGATAGGCGACCGCGACGCCGAAGCCTTCGAGCCGCCTCGCGATCGCCCGCCCGATCCGCCCGAGCCCGAGGATGCCGACCCGGCGCCCGCGCAGCGACGCGGTGAGCGGGAACGGCTTCTCCGGCCAGCGCCCGGCGCGCAGATACCGGTCCGCCTGCGGGATCTGCCGCACCGTGGCGAGCAGCAGGCCGATCGCCAGGTCCGCGACCTCGTCGGTGAGCACGTCCGGCGTGTTGGTGACGACGACGCCGCGCCGCCCGGCCTCGGCCGCATCGATGGTGTCGTAGCCGACCCCGAAATTGGCGACGATCTCCAGGTTGGGCAGACGGTCCATCAGCGGCCCGTCGACCACGGCCTGGGCGTTGACGGCGAGGCCGCGGATGCGCGGGCCGACCTCGGCGAGGAACGCGTCGCGGTCGGTCGCGGCGTCGAGCCGGTGCAGGTCGAAGGCGGGCGTCAACGCCTCGCCGACGCTCGCAAGCATCGGCTTCAGCATCAGGAGTTCGGGTCGAAGGCTCAAAGGTCGGCTCCTGGCGCCGTCGGGGCGTGGTTCCGGCGCGATGATGGGCGCCCCATGCGGTGGCGACAAGGCCGTACGGGCCGCGCGGCTCCGGGTCCAGGCTATCCCATCTCGTCGATGATCTGGTCGTCGCGCGCATCGACCAGGCGGCGCAGCGCCGTGAGGGCGCGGCGCAGGTCGTCGCGCGGCGGCGCGGCGAGCGCGAGCCTCACGGCGTTCGGGGCATGCCCCGGGACGATGGCGAAGGCCGAGGCCGGCGTGATGGCGATGCCCTGCCGCAGGGCCGCCGCCGCGTAGGCCTCGGCGCGCCAGGTCTCGGGCAGGTCGAGCCAGAGATGATAGGCACAGGGGTCGCCGCCGATCGACAGGTCGCCCAGGCAGTCGCGGGCCAGGTTCTGCCGCGCGACCGCATCCGCGCGCTTGACCACGGCGAGCCGCACGGCGGAGCCGTCGCCCATCCAGTGCGTTCCGGCGGCGAGCGGAAACCCGGTCGCGGCCCATCCGCCCTGGCGGACGGAGGCCGAGAGGCGGTCGGTCCAATCGGGCGGCGACGCAATCAGGCCGACCGTCAGCCCCGGCATGACGCGCTTCGACAGGCTGTCGATCACGATCGTCCGGCCCGGCGCCCGGGCCGCCAGCGGCACCGCATCCGACAGGAAGCTGTAGACCGCGTCCTCGATCGCGACGAGGCCTGTCTGGGCCAGCACCGCCGCGATCTCGGACCGGCGATGCGGCCCCATGGTGAGGCCGAGGGGGTTCTGCAGGGTCGGCTGGAGGTAGAGGCCGCTCAAGGGGGCGGCGCGATGCGCCTGCAGGATCGCGTCGGGCCGGATGCCCTCCGCGTCGAGGGCGAGCGGGACGAGGGCGATCCCGAGGCGGGCGGCGATGCCCTTCACCACCGGATAGGTCAGTGGCTCGCAGCCGATGCGGTCCCCGGGCCGCGCCAGCGCCGCCAGGACCGCGGCCAAGCCCTGCCGCCCGTTCCCGGTGAACAGGACGCCGTCGGGATCGGGGGCGAAATCGCCGCGTGCGAGGAAGCGGGCGGCGACGGCCCGCGCCCGGGGCGTGCCCGCCGGTCCGTACTGGTTCAGGGCCGCGCCCGTGGCGCCGGCCCGCGAGAGGGCGGCCAGCCCCTCGGTCAGCACGACGTCCTGTTCCGGCAGGTTGGAATGGGTGCGCTGGAGGTCGACCGCGCCCGGGGCCGGCTCCGGCTGCATCCGGACCGGGGCGCTCAGGTCCGAGCGGACGTAGGTGCCGCGCCCGACCTCGCCGAGGGTGAGGCCGCGCCGGGCCAGCTCGGCGTAGACGCGGCTCGCCGTCGAGACCGCGATGCCGCGCTCGTAGGCGAAGGCGCGCTGCGGCGGCAGGCGATGGCCCGGCTTGATCTGCCCGCTGGCGATCTCCGCCGCGACCGCGTCGGCGACGCTCCGATAATCGGTCATCCGCCAAATTGATCCGAGGCCAATAAACACATTGAACCGAGGTTCGTATCGGTTCAATCCTGCCCGGGCAATCCCGGCCGGATCGCTTTCCCCTCCCCGCTTCGGACCGCTGATCATGCCCGCCGTCACGTCCCTACCCCAGTCGCAACCTGCCTCCGACCGCTGGCGGATCTTCGGTCTCGATCCGTCCGTGGTGCGGACCTGGATCCGGCGCCACCGGGCGCGCCGCGAGCTCGCCGGCCTGCGGGACGACCAGTTGCGCGACGCCGGCCTCGACCGCCGTGCCGTTCGCGCGGAGGCCGACAAGCCGTTCTGGCGGCCGTGACCGGAGGCGGCCGGCCGCCACCCCTGCAGCCGATGCCGGTCAGCCATTTGCGGCGGCCGGCCGGCGAGCACTTCCGAAATCGCGTTTCGAACCTTACTAAAGACCTCCGCGCCGGCTAGAGGCCGGCCACAGACACGCCGCGAAGCGACCAGAGCCATGACGAGCCCGCGCACCCTCTACGACAAGATCTGGGACGACCACGTCGTCGACGTCGAGGCCGACGGCTCGACGCTGCTCTACATCGACCGGCACCTCGTCCACGAGGTCACGAGCCCGCAGGCCTTCGAGGGCCTGCGCGTGGCCGGCCGCACGGTGCGCGCCCCGGAGAAGACGCTGGCGGTGGTCGACCACAACGTCCAGACCTCGGACCGCTCCAAGGGCATCGAGGACCCGGAGAGCCGGATCCAGCTCGAGGCGCTGGCGCAGAACGTCCAGGATTTCGGCATCGAGTTCTACGACGCGCTCGATCGCCGCCAGGGCATCGTCCACATCATCGGCCCCGAGCAGGGCTTCACCCTGCCCGGCCAGACCATCGTCTGCGGCGACAGCCACACCTCGACGCACGGCGCGTTCGGGGCGCTGGCCCACGGCATCGGCACCTCGGAGGTCGAGCACGTGCTCGCCACGCAGACGCTGCTGCAGAAGAAAGCCAAGAACATGCGCGTCACCGTCGACGGCGCGCTGCCGGCCGGCGTGAGCGCCAAGGACATCGTGCTCGCGATCATCGGCGAGATCGGCACCGCCGGCGGCACCGGCCACGTCATCGAATATGCGGGCGAGGCGATCCGCGCGCTGTCGATGGAAGGCCGGATGACGATCTGCAACATGTCGATCGAGGGCGGCGCGCGCGCCGGCCTCGTCGCGCCCGACGCCACGACCTACGCCTATTGCGAGGGCCGGCCGATGGCGCCGAAGGGCGAGGCCTTCGCACGGGCCCGCGCCTATTGGGAGAGCCTCGTCAGCGACGAGGGCGCGCATTTCGATCGCGAGGTCCGGCTCGACGCCGCGAGCCTGCCGCCGATCGTGAGCTGGGGCACGAGCCCCGAGGACGTGATCTCGGTGCTGGGCTCGGTGCCCGATCCGGCGACGATCCTCGACGAGAACAAGCGCGCCTCGAAGGAGAAGGCGCTGTCCTACATGGGGCTGACGCCGGGCACCAAGATCACCGACATCACCCTCGACCGGGTGTTCATCGGCTCCTGCACCAACGGCCGGATCGAGGACCTGCGCATCGTCGCCAAGATGGTCGCGGGCCAGAAGGTCCACGCCGGCGTCTCGGCGATGGTGGTGCCGGGCTCCGGGCTGGTGAAGGCACAGGCCGAGGCCGAGGGGATCGACGCGGTGCTGAAGGCCGCCGGCTTCGACTGGCGCGAGCCGGGCTGCTCGATGTGCCTCGGCATGAACGCCGACCGCCTCAGCCCGAACGAGCGCTGCGCCTCGACCTCGAACCGCAACTTCGAGGGCCGCCAGGGCCATCGCGGCCGCACCCACCTCGTCTCCCCGGCCATGGCTGCGGCGGCGGCGGTGGCGGGCCGCTTCGTCGACATCCGGGCCTGGCCGAAGGGTTAGGCACTTCGGCAGGTTCGCGCGCGACCTTCCCTCCCCCTCTGCGGGGGAGGGAAGAAGCCCGTCCTCAGAACTCCATGTCGAGCTCTTCGATCTCCTCCGGCTCCTCGGCGGCGGCCTCCGCCCACTCGACCATCAGCGGCCAGTGCAGGATCGCGTCGCGGTAGGCGGTGGCGCGCGGCGGCAGGGTCACGTCGTAGGTGCGGAAGCGGGTGCAGACCGGGGCGTACATCGCGTCGGCCAGCGTCGGGCGCTCGCCGAACAGGAACGGGCCCTCGTAGCGGGCGAGGCAATCGTCGAAGATCGTAACGATGCGCTCGATGTCGCCCCTGGCGCCGTTGAACACACGGAAGCGCGGGTGAAAGGCCTTCAGGTTCATCGGCAGGGCCGAGCGCAGGTTGATGAACCCGCCATGCATCTCACCGCTGATCGAGCGGCAATGCGCCCGCGCGGCGGCGTCCTTCGGCAGGAAGCCGGCTTCGGGGAAGGTCTCGTTGAGGTATTGCGCGATCGCCAGCGTGTCCCACACCACGATGCCTTCGTGGTGCAGGCGGGGCACGAGGAACGAGGGCGACAGGTGGAGGAGCTCGGCGCGGGAGGTCTCGTCGCCGCCGGGCAGCACCTCGGTCTCGAAGTCGAGACCGGCCATCTTGCAGATCAGCCAGCCGCGGAGCGACCACGACGAGTAGTTCCGGCTCGAGATGGTGAGAGTCGCCGTGGCCATGCGCGTTCCCCTTCGCGGGTTCTTCTCGCGAAAGGCGGATCCAAGACTCGTGCCGTTTCGAACGCGCCGTCTCGAATCCGCCGGCGCGCATCATGCGCCGAACGTCCGGGAAACGCCACGGCGCGCGGATCACTCCCGGCGGAGCAGCGCCGCGACGTCGGCCTCCTCGGCGGCGGACAGGCCGCGCTCCGGCGCCGGCGCCTTCCGGCGCGACAGGCGCCAGATGCCGAAGCCGCCGAGCAGCACCGCGAGCAGCGGCGTCAGCCACAGCAGGACGGTGTGCAGGGCCAGGACCGGGCGCAGCAGCACGAACTCGCCGTAGCGGTTCACCACGTAATCCTCGACGCCCTGGTTGGTGTCGCCGGCCTTGAGCCGCTCGCGCACGATCAGCCGCAGATCCTTGGCCAGCGGCGCATCCGAATCGTCGATCGACTGGTTCTGGCAAACCAGGCAACGCAGGCCCGACGAGATGTCCCGCGCGCGATGCTCGAGGGCGGGGTCCTTCAGCACCTCGTCCGGCTGCACGGCTTGGGCCGCGGTCGCCCCCCCGAGCACGAGGCCGGCGAGCAGGACGGGGCGGAGGGCGCGCGCGGGGCTCATTCGGCCGGGACCGCGTGCGGGGGAACCGGCTTGAGCTTGGCGCGGGCGGGCGCCCCGACGCGCATGCGCCGGTCGGTCAGCGACAGGCCGCCACCGAGGGCCATCACCACAGCGCCGAGCCAGATCAGCAGCACCAGCGGCTTGTAGTACAGCCTCAGGCCGATGCTGCCGTCGGGCGCGATCTCGCCGAGGCTGGCATAGACCTGGCTCACGCCGCGGGTGAGCAGGCCCGATTCCGTCACCGTCATCTTGCGGCTCGGGTAGAAGCGCTTGCCGGTGTCGACCCGGCCGATCTCGTCGCCGGCCTTGTTGCGGATGGTGAGGAAGGCCGCGACCTCCTCGTAGTTCGGGCCGGGGCGCGGCGCGACGCGATCGAGCGTCGCGACGTAGGGGCCGGTGGCCAGCGTCTGGCCGGGCTTCAGGGTGGCGAGGCCCTCGGTGGCCCAGCCCTGCGCCGCGATGCCGAGCACCACCACGCCGACGCCGGCATGGGCGATGGCCGTGCCCCAGGCCGAGCGCGGCAGGCCGAGCGCCCGGCGCCAGACCACGCCGACCGCGCGGGTGCGGCTGCTGCCGTATCCGCGGGCCCGCGAGACGATCTCCAGGACGGAGCCGACGATGAGGTAGGCGCCCAGTCCCACGCCGACGGGCGCCATCGCCGGGCCGCCCCAGGTCCAGGCCAGGGTGCCGAGGCCGATCGCCAGGGCGAGGCCCAGCGCGGCGAACAGGCGCTGCGAGGCGGCGAGCGCGTCGCCGCGCTTCCAGGCCAGCGTCTGCCCGAACGGCACGATCAGCAGCAGCGGGATCGCCAGCGGCACGAAGGTGTAGTTGAAGAACGGCGGCCCGACCGAGATCTTCTCCGCCGTCAGCATCTCGAGCAGCAGCGGGTAGAGCGTGCCGACCAGCACGGTGGCGCAGGCGGCCACCAGGAACAGGTTGTTCATCACCAGCGCGCCCTCGCGCGAGATCGGCGCGAACAGGCCGCCCTGCCGCAGCATCGGGGCGCGCCACGCGAACAGCGTCAGCGAGCCGCCGATGAACAGGATCAGGATCGCGAGGATGAAGATGCCGCGGGTCGGGTCGGTGGCGAAGGAATGCACCGAGGTGAGCACGCCCGAGCGCACGATGAAGGTGCCGAGCAGCGAGAGCGAGAAGGTGAGGATCGCGAGCAGGACCGTCCAGACCTTCAGCGCGTCGCGCTTCTCCATCACCACGGTCGAGTGCAGGAGCGCCGTGCCGGCGATCCACGGCATCAGCGAGGCGTTCTCGACCGGGTCCCAGAACCACCAGCCGCCCCAGCCGAGCTCGTAATAGGCCCAGTAGCTGCCCATCGCGATGCCGAGCGTCAGGAAGCTCCAGGCGGTCAGCGTCCACGGGCGCACGGCGCGGGCCCAGACGGCGTCGATGCGCCCGTCGATCAGCGCGGCGATGGCGAAGGCGAAGGTGATCGAGAAGCCGACATAGCCGACGTAGAGCAGCGGCGGATGCACCGCGAGGCCGAAATCCTGCAGCAGCGGGTTGAGGTCGTTGCCCTCCACCGGCGCCGGCACCGCCCGCGTGAACGGGTTCGAGGTGGTGATCACGAACAGCACGAAGACGAAGGTGATGAAACCCTGCACCGCCAGGGTGTTGGCCCGCAGCACCGGCGGCACCGAGTCCCGCGCCACCGACACCATCGCGCCGAACAGGGTGAGGATCAGGATCCAGAGGAGCATCGAGCCCTCGTGGTTCCCCCAGACGCCGGAGAGCTTGTAGATGAACGGCTTCGTCGTGTGCGAGTTCTCGACCACGTTCTGGACCGAGAAGTCGGACGTGGCGTGGGCGTAGGTCAGCGCGGCGAACGCGAACAGCACGCAGGCGAAGGCGCCGAGCGCGGCCGGCGTCGCCACCTGCCGCAGGGCGGCGTCGCCCGAGCGGGCGGCCCAGATCGGCATCACCGACTGGACCAGGGAGAGCGCCAGCGCGAGCGCCAACGCGAAATGTCCGACCTCGACGATCAAGCGGCGGTTCCTCGAGTCAATGACATCGGTTTTCGGCGTTCGGACATCGGTTTCAGCGCTCGGTGCGCGGTCCGAGGTTCGGGGGCGCGGCGTCGGCGGCCTTCGGCGGGTCCATTCTCACGGAGCCCTTGCCGTCCTTGCCGCCCTCCTGCCAGCGCCCCTGCGCCTTGAGCGCGTCGGCGACCTCGCGCGGCATGTAGGATTCGTCGTGCTTGGCCAGCACGGTGTCGGCGCGGAAGATGCCGCCCGGCTCGAGCGTCCCCTCGGCGACCACGCCCTGCCCCTCGCGGAACAGGTCGGGCAGAAGGCCGGTATACTGGACCTGGACGGTGGCGTTGGTGTCGGTCACGGCGAAGTCCACCGTCTGGTTCGGCCCGCGCTGGAGCGAGCCGTCCTTGACCAGGCCGCCGAGGCGGAAGCGCGTGCCCGGCCCGACGCCCTGTGCCGCCACCTCGCTGGGGGAGCGGAAGAACACGATCGAGCCGCTCATCGCCGACAGGATGAGCCCGACGGCGAGCGCCAGGACGGCGCCGCAGGCGGCGATTAGGATCAGGCGGCGGCTCTTGCGCGTCACGAGTGGGTCCGTCCCCGGCGGGTTGGTCCGGCCCCGGTGCCGACCTCACGGAGGTCGGCCCGGTGCGGGACCGTCCTCATTCTTGTCCCTCGGATGTCGGACGCGGCGCGTCCCGGGTCAAGTCGCCCGTGCCGGGACAGATCGTCAGGGGCGGACCGGAAGGCCGAGCTCCTTGGCCAGGGTGTCGAGCTTCTCGGCCGCGCCCGGGTCGGCGGCGAGCGCCATCCGCGCGCGGCTCAGGACCTTGCCGGCCTGCTCGGGATCGCCGAGGGCGCTGTAGGAGCGCACCAGGCGCTGCCACTCGTCGGCGCTGCCGCCCTTGGCCGCGAGCCGCTCGTCGAGGCCGGCGACCATGCCCTGGATCGCGGCGCGCTGCTCGGGCGGCAGCCCGGCGGCGGATTTCGACGGCGTCCCGGACATTTGCGGTGCGGGCTCGCCCTTGAGCCGCGCCAGGTTCTCGCGCACCAGCCCGAGCCAGGGCGCGTCGGCCGGGCTCGTGTCGTTCAGGGCGGTGAGCTGGCGGATCGCTTCGGCCGTGTCGCCGTTCTGCTCGGCGGCACGGGCGAGGTAGAAGCGGGGCTTGGGCGCCTTCGGGTCGAGGGCGAGGGCGCGGGTGAGGGCGGCCTTGGCCTCCTCGGGCACGATGCCGTTGCCGGCCGCCACCATCGCCTCGCCCCAGTCGGACAGGGATTCGGCGGTCTCGCCCTTGATCCGGACGATCGCCGCGTAGGCCCGCGCGGCATCCTCGAACCGCCCGAGCCGCATGTAGACCGGCGCCAGCACGGCCCAGCCCCGCGCGTCGTTCGGGTCGGCGGCCAGCCGCGCCTCGATCTGGCCGACGGCCTTCATCAGGTCCTGCGCGCCCGACTGCACCGCCTGGCGGTCGGCCGGCGTCTGGGCCGGCAGGTCGGGCGAGCCGTAGAGGCCGTAGGCGAGCAGGGCGACCAGGGGGATCGTCGAGAGCGCGAAGGCCGAGGCCGCGCGGCGCTGGCGCAGGCGCGGCTCGGCCACGCTCGCCTCTCCGGGGCC
>NZ_VRVH01000009.1:0-52230 GCF_008040095.1 Methylobacterium sp. WL6
GCCGACAACCATGCCGGCTACAACAGCGGCGGCGTCGCCAACATGTTCAACAACGGCAGCGCGGACTTTCACACCCCCGCGACATCGGTCGTCACAGTACCCGCTACGCCAGTGATCCCCGCGCCCGTGGTCACGACACCCACAGCGCCGGTCGTGACACCCTTGGCTCCGGACACCCTCGTCTTCCGTGTGTCGGGTGACAGCTACCAGGGCAATCCGCACTTCCAGGTGCTGGTGGACGGCCATCAGATCGGCGGCACACTCACCACCAGCGCGTCGCATGCGGCAGGCCAGACGCAGGACATCACCCTCACGGGCCAGTTCGGCACGGGTGCGCACGACATCGCGGTGCAGTTCCTCGACGACGTCTACGGCGGCAGCGCGACGGCCGACCGCAACCTCTACGTCCATCAGGTCAGCCTCAACGGCCAGACCCTGGCGGGCGACGCCGCCGACAACCATGCCGGCTACAACAGCGGCGGCGTCGCCAACATGTTCAACAACGGCAGCGCGGACTTTCATATTTGACAGGCTACTGAACGAAGGGACAGCGCTGGGCGTGACGTGGGAATTGGATGGGCCCGCAGCTGACGGGGCCTGTCGCAAGCCGTACCGGTAAGGCACAGGCGGAGGCTTGATGTGCTTGCGGAAAGCTCCCAGCTGCTTCTGCATGAGGGAAATGTAGGCCAGAACCCAGCGGTTCAGGGTGCTATCGTCCACCTCCAGAGTGCGTTCCGGGAATAGCTGCCCCATGTCGCGGTGTCGCGGTAGCTCAGCGAGTAGCGCAGGTACCAGGCGACAGCCTGCACGATCAGGTTGGCCTCGTAGTGCCGGCCTTTGAAGTCAGCTTTGGCGCGCTGCTTGAGCTTGGCAGCGATGGCGGACAGGATAATGGGCAGCCTCCGAAACCGGAGGCGCCTTGCGGGTCATAAGGTCAACGCTGGGTAAGAGCAGACACAATCGTGTTTGCGACACGCCCCAGCCCATCCAATCGACAGCCGAGCTGCCGGGCCCGGTCATCGCGACCGGGGCCGGTGCGGCATGGCTCGGCGGCAAGGCGGCAACGATCGGCGGCACGGCAGCGCTCACCGGTACCGCCCTCGGCATGAGCAACGGCATCATCACGGGTGCCTTCACAGCCGGAGCCGCGACGCTCACGACGGCGGTCCTCGCCCTGCCGGCTGCCCTCACGGCAGCGGCAGCGCTGACGATGACCTATGACCAGGCGAACAAGATCGCCATCCAGGAGGGGTCGCAGGCCTTCATCGGCAAGGCGGATGCCGGCGAGGCCCCGGCGCTCAACCCGATGGAAGGGCTCGTGCCGAAAGACCCGCCATTCCAGAAGTACCTACGGACCCCGTTCTCGGGCACGTTCGGGAATTGGGAAGGGTCGCTACCGCCGGGCACGGCCGGGATGCCGGCTTCGGTGCCTGCGCGCCTGCCCGGACTCAATGGCCTGGTCGGGCCGCGACCCTCGGAGGCTCCCAAGTCGGAGGTCATGGTGCGCTAGCCGGGTTTCGGCCCGGCGACGCCCAAAGATCCCGCCGATGGCAGCGCAGCGACAGGAGGCAGCTCCGGCCGCATCCAGCGCGGCGCCCGTCCCGGATTAGGGGCAAGATGCAGGAAGCGACTGCAGCTCTTGCCTCCTACAAGGCCGAGCTGATGAACGTGAAGTCGGAGCTGGCCGCGAGCGCGAGCCTCGATCTCCCGGGGGGGCGGCGCCGGGCTTAAGGCACGGAAGGCCGAACTCGAACACATGATCGAGGGCGTCCAGGCGAAGCTGACGGCGCTCAACGGGGAGACGATCGCGCCAAAGGTCGAGACCGGTGCGCTCGAAAACCTTCACGTCCGAGCAGGCGAGCTGAAGGATGCCTTGCAGGTAGCCGGCGGCATCACAGTCGCCCCGCAGGCCTCGCCGGCCGGCCTCTCAGGAACGCTCGCAGTCGCGAAGGAGCTGTTGACCACCTTGCAGGCGATCCCGGTGGTGATCTCCGCGTCGAACGGCGCTCTCGCGCGGCTAGTATCGGGGGTGGTCTGCAAGCCCGCTCGCGGTCGTTCAGAAACGGCGTCACACCCAGGGCGGGTAAGCAGTGATGTCCCCGCATGATCAGATCGAGGCGCTGGAGGCTGCTGCAATGGCCTTGGCCCAGCAGACGGCCGGGACCGCCACTATAATTATTGCGCAGAGTTTTATCATGCGTGCGTTAGCAGAGGGTTTGACGCGCGGTAGCGGCACATCGATCGGCGACGTGCATGAAATTTTCTGGCGATGTCCGACTACAGGCCGGCTGAGATTGCCGCTTCCGTGCGGGCAATGCTTGCCGAGGCATCCGTCGCATCGGGAGCACGGCATTGAGCACGGATCCCCGGTCCAGTTGTCGCCTCGGTGCCCGTGTTGAAACGGCCGACACCCGACCAGTCCTGGCGCACCCACCACCGTGAGCGGAGAGCGAAATGGGCACCCCCGCCGGTGGCAAAATACGATTACGTTGGCGCGATGGCTGCACTTATTCGAATGATGCGCAGGAACGTCAAAAATTGAGACCTGGCCTTTGTGACAAATCGCTAGATAAATTGTAAAATTACATTTTAGAATGTTTTGATGTATATCTTTTGATTATTTTTTATCTTCGATAGGCTTTTGACCTTTCTCCGATAGATCCGCTATCAATTTGGTTTTATCATCGAAAGAGTAAAGTTTTTTTAAATGCGGATTAGAAACAGCAAATTTCATAAAATCGCTAGCTGCCTTAAGCCTGCCGTCTTTATTTACATCCTCCGAAGCCTCAAGTCGAAGAGCTTCATCTTCTCTTGTCTTAGCTTCTTCTGCTTGATGCTTTAATTCAAGAGTTACTATTGCTAACCCTGTCGCAGTTCGATTGAAAAATTCGCTTGCGACAAACGTAGGCCGAGAGTAAAAAACGTAAAATGCGTTCGCCGCAAAGAAAAAAACCATAAATAATAGGGTGAAATCTGAGCTCGATCCCTGAAGCACGCCAAAAAAACCAAATATTCCAGCCAGTAATGCTGAAAAAATCAGTATAGATATTCTTATAATATTCATTTAGATTGCCACGCAAGATTTATTGAATCTAATGTTAATTAGACGGAGGAGGCCGACCTACCCCATTCAGAGGCCTGTCGCAAATGCCGACGGGCTCACGCCGGTCAGGCTTCCGCTATACACGGCACCGACTACCCGCGGCAGCTTGGCAGCGCAGTGTTGCGTGGCAGTGTTTGACTGGCCGTTCGGAATGCGGCGGCCCTTTTCGGGGCCTGTCGCAAACGCGTGCGCGTCTTCGTTCACGGATCGCTAGCCATTCCTGACGAGCTTGCCGCCTCCGCCTTGCAGCCGACCCATGATCCTGTCCGCTATCGCCGCCATGCGGAAGCATCGCTCCAAGGCCGACTTCAAAGGCCGGCGCTACGAGGCAGTGCTCATCGTGCAGGCCGTCTCCTGGTACCTCCGCTATCCGCTGAAATACCGCGACATTGAGGAGCTGTTCCTGGAACGCGGTCTGAAGGTGGACCACAGCACCCTGAAACGCTGGGTTCTGGCCTACGCGCCCCTGATCGAGAAGCGGCTACTTCAGTTCCGTCAGCCTCACTGCGGGTCGGTCCGCATCGACGAGACCTACATCAAGGTTCGCGACGGGTGGCGCTACCTCTACCGGGCCATCGACAAACACGGCAATCCAGTCGACTTCCTGCTGACCGCCGACCGCGATCTCGATGCGGCCAGGCGCTCCTTCCGCAAGATGCTAGCGGATGAGCCTCTTCTCGCCCCGGACCGCATCGGCACGGATGGCGCTGGCCCGTATCCGCGAGCCATCGCCGAGAGCCGGCAGGCAGGACTGCTGCCGCGCACGCCGATCCACTATGTCACCGAGCATCTGCAGCAGGGGATCGACAGCGACCACTTCCGGGTGAAAAGGTCGATGCCGCGGGTGGGAGGCTTCCGCTCGTTCAATACGGCGCGACGCGCGATCCAGGGCTTCGAGGCCATGCTCTGGCTGCGCAAGGGCTTCGGCTTCGTCGGCGCGTGGACGGTGCACGAGCAGAACCAGCTACTCGCAATCTGCCTCGGGCTTCCACAGGCGAACAAAGGGTGAAAGCGGGACGGCAGAGGTCGTTCCGCGTCTCAGATCCGAGTTTGCGAAACGCCCATTGCTGTTGAGTAGCAGGCGGACCGCCGTGCGAGTCCGGACGGCCAACCTTCGGGCTTGCCGAGCGGCGTCGTGGTCCAGTCGTAGGCACGCATCCGCGTCACCATCTCGCCCGCCCCGGCGAAGAAGTCGCGATTACCGGACATTGGATCAAGCGTGATCATGAGAGGCAGGAGCCTGCTGTGCCATCGCTCGCTGGTCGGCCGGGGTCTTACCCATCTCGGCGCGCTCGAACTCTTGCAGCGCGGCACGTACCACGTCGCTGACGCTGCTGTAGCGGCCGGTGGCGACGCACCCTTACAGGAACACCCGCAATTCCGAAGGCACAAATATTGTAATGGTTTTGCGCACAGCCATATTTGGCACTAGCACCGCTACACACTGTCATACATTTACAAATGAGCATTCTGATCGAGAGCAAAGTGAAATGTGCTTCACCCTGATCGCGGTCATTGCACCATGCCAGCACGAATTTCTGAAAGGGTTGTGAGCAGGCGTGGCGACAAGGTCCGCTTCTGTCAACTTTCGCTTTAAAGCGGACCGTCGCAAATCCACCCTGAGCGGCCAGTCTGGTAGCGACCCAACCCAGCAACTAGGACCGCCGTCGGTGCTTCTCGAAAGCAGCCGTTCGTCAGCCTTCCGGCAACTTCGGCTTGAGGTGGCGATCAGACCTTAGTCTTCGCCCGGAATCGGACGCTGCGCGCGCCGCTCTTCACCGCCTACGGCGGCGGCCAAGCTGGTTCATTCAACAATCTCGACCGCGCCGCGACGGAGTTCGATCAGGCCTGCCTCGGCCCATTGTGCCAGGATGCGGCTCACCACCTCGCGCACGCCGCCGACGTCGTCAGCCAGCTTCTGATGGGTCAGGGCAACGACGCCGCGCGGATCGGCTTCAGCTAAGAGCCGTTGGGCTAGGCGCTGTTTGAGCGGGGCGAACGCCACCTCGTCGATCAGCGTGAACAGACCGGACATCAGCCGCGTGTATGGGAGCGCCTCGCGGTGGCGCCCCCGGCATCCGCCGGAAAGTCAGGCCGACAGTTTCGTCGTGTTGTGCGGATCGATGACGAATTTCTTGGGCGATCCCTGGTCGAACATCCGGTATGCGTCGGGCGCCCGCTCGAGCGGGATACTGAGCATTCCCCACGTGGACGATGACCTGAAGCCTATCGGAAAGCCTTTCCGGTAGGCTCCTCCGCTCACGACGCCACGACCACGATGCGCAGCGGCGAAGGCACCTGCGCGACCGGTGGCGCCTCGTTGCAGGATGTCCTCGAATTCAGTTGGCGGGCGGTGCACCCGGGAGCCCGGGGCCGACGCTTGCGGCCGATTCGCTCCGGCGCATCGAAGCACGCCTAACCGTGGATCGCGTCGCGTCGATTGCGACGTTGGCCGCACCGAGGATACGGAGCTCGGTCGGTCGATTGAGGGCTTGGCGCGCGACGGTGGCGGCAAGGTCGTCGACCTCGGCGGCCATCGCCTCCAGGCGCCCGGGATCGGTCTCCCGGCGGGCTTCCGAACGCAGTTCGAGCAGGCGGCCTGTCGCCACCTCGATCCGCTCACGGCGGATGCGGCCCAGTCGTTGCCGCAGCCAGGCCACCGTCGATCCGACGCCGCCGGCCAGGATGGCGATGAGGTAGATCCAGCTTTCGTAGCGCTCGATGAACGTCTCCTGTTCACGCTCGTAGTAGTCGATGGCGCCGGGATGAATCGGGAGGCGCGCGCTGGTGGCGCCGGCGGTGTGCTCGTAGGCGGGAAAGGTGACGGCGTCCGCCGCGGGAACGGTGTCGGCGAGGGCTGTCCTCATCTCGAACAGGTGCTGTGTCACCTCCGCGGCGAGGCTGCGCGAGAGGTCGGCGCGGGCCATCAGGCGATAGGACGATCCAACGGTCGCCACGTCCTCGGCGGGAACGCGGGGATTGCCGCCGAACAAGGCCGCCGGGAGCGTGACCGATTGCAGTCGTGGCCAGCGTGCCAGGACGGCGGCGGAATCGGGTACCCCGAACAGGGCGACCTCTTCGTCCCCGCCGTCTTCCTTGACGAGGGACACCATTCTCATTGCGACGGGAGAGGTTGGTGTGGTGACCAATGCCAGCGCGTCGATGCGATGGTCGCGTAGGGCGTCGGCGACCTCGGTCTCCTCCAGGGCCACGAGGGCCACGGCCTTTGGCGGAACTGTGCCGACGGGCATCTCCGTCATGAGTTCCAGGTCGTGGTGTGCAAGGAGGGTGCCGACGAGGGCACGGTCGGCGGTGCGGCTCGCCAGCATACCGAGGCGTTTGCCCGCCAGATCCGGGAAGCCCTTGATGCCCGCGCTGGAGGGAGCCGCCACGAAGGCCGACAGATCCCGCAGGACGGCGAGCGTCAACGCGTTGCCAGGCATCGCGACGTCGGGTCGGACGACGGCAAGGTCTGCCTTGCCGGCCTTCAGCGCCTCGGCGCTCTCGCGAACCCCGTCGTAGGACACGACCTTCAGCCGGATGCCAAGCCTTCTGCGTGCCAACTCGTCCGCGTAGGCACGTAACAGCGCCGGTTCCGTTCCCCCGTTCGGGCCGGCTGCCACCGTCAGCGTCGTCGGGCGCGTCAAATGGTAGGTCGCCAGGGCCGCGGAAACGAGAACGAGGGCCAGTCCCAGCAGGAGCCAGTCCTGCCGTCGTCCGGGCAGGCTCATCGTTGCCACGTAGGCTTCCTCGCAATGGCTCCACAGTCGAGGCCGCACCACGGAAATAGGGGCGGCCTCGTCGGGATGTCGCAATCCTCATGGCTCCGTCGTGGGAGGACGGAACCTGATCGCCGGCGTCAGCGCCCGGTAGTGGTCGTAGACTTCACGGGCTTCGAGCCAGGCTCATGCGACATCGTCTTAGTGCTGGACTCGACGCCTTCGCCGTCGCGGACCTTGGTCTTGGTCTGCGACTTCGAGAAGGTACCACCGTCATGCGACATGGCCTTCGCCTGCCCGTTCAGGCCGCCGTTCCCCGTCTCGTTAACGTGGGAGCGGTCCATGGTCTTCCCTCCTGCGGCGGCGCCACCCGTGGCGAGGGAGGAACCGGTGGCGCCGTTCGCGCCGGTCGACGTGCCGCCGGTCCCGACCGTCGAGGCGGAGGTGCCACCGGCCGCGGCGGAACCTGCGCTGCCTCCCGTCGCGCTGCCGCGGGCCTGTGCCTGGGCGAGTGCGGGAGCGAGAAGGAGGCCCATGGCCGCAAGTACGGGAATGATCTTCGTCGCTGTCATGTGGGCCTCACCTCTTGTCCTTGGGAACCGTGACGACGCAATCGCCGTCGCCGGTGGTGGTCATCGTGGTCCCGTTTCCAGAGCCAGAACTTGAGGCCGAACTGCTCGTCGTGCCATTCGCGGATCGGGTGATCACCGACGGCCCCCCGGTCGTGGAACTCCTCACGCCGTCCGGTCCTGCCGTGACCGAACTCGACAGTGTCCCGGCGCCCTTCGCGTCGTCGGAATGGACGACTTTGCAGGGCTTTCCGCTAGGGCCGGTGGTGACCGTCGTTCCTCCCGAGACACCGTTCGGGCCTGAGGTGACGGTGCTGGTCTGGGCATGGCTCGCGGCGACCCCGGCTAGGGCGAGGCCGCCGCCGAGAAGCGGCAGGATCAGGCGTGCCATGGTGCAACTCTCCTCGGGAGCGGGACGGGCGCGGTCCCGTGGGACCGCGCCCGGGTTTTCAGTTTGGTGTGGGGTCAGCGCTTGTTGTGGCCCGGTGCGTTCTCGGAGTTGCCAGGACCGCCCTTGTCATGGCCGGCCGCGCCGCCCGACTTCCCGCCGCCGTCGGACATGCCGGCCGAGGAGCCGCCGGTGCCGACGGTCGAACCGCTCGTACCCTTGCCGGCCGACGAGCCACCGGTCCCGACGGTCGAGGAGCTGGTGCCACCGCCCGCCGACGACCCGCCGGTACCCAGCGTCGAGGACGTACCTGCACCGGTTCCGGAGCCGGCGGACGAGCCGCCCGTGCCAACGGTGGAGGAACTGGTGCCCCCACCCGCGGAGGAGCCACCGGTGCCGACGGTCGAGGACGACTGGGCGACTGCCAGAGCGGCGCCGCCGAGGACGAAGGCAGTGGCGAGTGCGGCGACGCGAATGTTCTCTAACATGGTTTTCTCCAGGTGTGCTGGTCGTTACGGAGCCAGAAACGGAGATGTCGGAAATACCGTTCCAAAATAATGCTTCGCATGTAGGCAGTTCGCCTACCTGAATGGCAGGTTAATGCAGTTTATATACTTGGTTCAGACATGCCTATAGCATCGGGATAATACCCCGTGGGCCGGCTCATCGCTTCATCGGACAGCGGGATCTGTGGATCTCCGGCCAGTCCATCGCAGCCATGGCCGGCTCGAAGGGGAGGCGGCGACAGCGAGCGGGAACGGCGATCCCCAGGGGACCGTTCCCATCGACCAAAGGTGAAGGCCGGGACGTTCCGTGAAGCGATCCTCGCGTGGGCGATGAAATTGGTGCCGGAAGTGGCTACCGAGGGACCGCACCCGGGACCCGAAATTCTCGCCGGAACAGTTTTCCTACGTCGCTCGTTCCTGGACACCCGATCCGGGATCGAGAATATATTCATGCGTCTCTTCGTGCTCGCCGCCGTTGCCGCCTTGGGCGGCCCCCTCCTGACCAAGGACGAAGCTTCGGCGCCGCCGGCCACCGTCAAGTTCGCTTCCGTCCCGCCGGACATGGTGCTGAGCGACAACCTCATCGGCCTGAACATCGTCGACGGCACGAACAGCAACGTCGGCGAGATCAAGGACATCGTCATCGAGAGGGGCAAGCTGAGCAAGCCGGACGCTTGATTCTAGCTGATTGCTAGCTTCGGCAACTAGGTATTTAAATTTTTGGTAACAAAAAAGTCCAACCTAAACAGGATAATCCCCGCTTCGTCAGTGAATTCCATTTGCAGTTCCGAGCCAAGGCTTTCTAGTCTTGCGCCTTCCTCAATGAGTACGCCTGCGTATCGAATAGTCTCTCGACGAGCGAGCATGATCTCCAGTAATTCGATGCCCTTTTTATCGGGAAGAGGCACGCTGTCATAGACGTTGAAGTGGTAGCGAGGCATGCGCCTCTCTCGGCAGTCAAAAGGCGGGAGTGCGCGTCTCTCTCAGTCGCCGACGCCCCGTTGTCGTGGCCGGCAATAACGTTCGCTATCAGACACTGATCTGGGGCACAACCGAGTGCTTACAGATGGGGTTGGGCCGTTCGTCATGCCGCAGCCTGAAGTGATCGAGGGCCGAGGAGAGAATTACAGGGGCTTGCCAGTCCGGAAACGCGTGTCAGACCAAGGCGACAACCTTCCTGCAGACGGCAAGGATACCGGCCGGCAATGTCCGGGTTAGTGCCCGACGCATCGTTTGGGACGCTGGCACCCATGCGTGGATGCGACGCGACCACCGATGCCCTTCGAACGAGGTGAGCCAACATGACCCAGTCCGAGCAGCGGCAACTGGCACAGGTCGTCGCCGGCCTCGCCGAGGGTGTGATCCTTATCGAGCCGGACCACACCATCGCTTACGCCAACGACGCCGCCCTCGCGATGCATGGGGTCGCCGAGTTCGGCGACCTTGGAACCACGGTCGCCGAGTATCGGGCCAACTTCGTCCTGCGCTACCTCAACCACCGCAAGGTCGGCCCCCTGCAGCATCCCGTCGAGCGCATCCTCGCCGGCGAGGCGTTTCGCGACGCGGTTGTGGAGGTCCACCACGTCTGTCACCCCGAGAGGACATGGACGCATCGAATGCGGGGAGTGGTCACGACGGATGATGCCGGTGCACCGACTGGCCTCGCGCTTCTGATGCAGGACGCCAGCGACCGTTACGACGCGGAGGAGCGGTTCGAGTGCATATTCCGGGCGAACCCGGCCCCGGCCGTGGTGTGCCGGCTCTCCGACCTGCGCTACGTCAAGGTCAACCAGGGTTTCGTCGAGCTCACCGGATACGCACGCGACCAGGTCATCGGCCGGACATTCACCGAGGTCGACCTTCTCGGCCAGGGCGAGCATCGCGCCTCCGCAATCGAGCACCTCCATGCCGGCACGACCATCAGGCAGCGGGAGGCGTGTCTCTCGGTCCCGTCCGATACCGAGAAATACGTCATCGTCGCTGGCCATCCCATCGAGATGCCGGGCGGCGAACGCTGCATGCTGTTCACGTTCGCCGACCTGGAGGACAGGCGGAAAGCCGAGGCCGAGCTCCGTCTCAGCGAGGAGCGCTTCGCCAAGGCGTTCGAACTCAGCCCGATCCCCACGGTCCTCCTCAGCTCGGACACCGACCTGCCGACCAGCGTCAACGACGCGTACGCCTCCACCTTCGGCGATGCCGAAGGCGCTTCCGCGATGCCCTGGGTGGAGGAGGCAGAGCGGACGCGCTTCAAACGGGAACTCCAACGCTATGGCAGGGTGCGCGCCTTCGAGGGGCGCCTGCGCACGCGCGACGGCGACGTCCTCGACTGCCTCGTCTCCGCCGAGAAGGTCATCGTCGGCGGCGGCGAGGGCCTCCTTTGCGCCGTCCAGGACATCTCGTCCCGAAAGCGCACAGAGACCGAACTCATCTCTGCCATCGAATCCGTCATGGCTGACGCGTCGTGGTTCAGCCACGGCGTGATCGAGAAGCTCGCCCTGCTGCGCAACCCGCCCAGGCCGGGCAAGCCTCAGGCGGTGGCGGAGAAGCTCACGACCCGCGAGGGTGACATGCTGGAGGGCATTTGCCGCGGCGATACCGACGAGGAGATTTCCAAGGCTCTCGGCGTCTCGCTGAGCACCGTGCGCAACCACGTCGCCAGCCTGTACCGCAAGATCGGCGTCAACCGACGCAGCGCCGTGGTCGTCTGGGCCAGGGAACGCGGCATCGGCGAGAAAATATCATTTGAGCATTACGGCAAAAATACAACGCGAAAACCAGGTCGAAAACACTAACTCGACTAATTCAAAATACTTTTATGTAAATTGCCGGAACATCGCTCCGACGAAACTATTCGGTGGGTGTAGCTCTGCTCGAACCGGGCATCTCGACGACGGCCAAATCGGACGAAAGAGGTGCCGCGAATGGGCAAGGGCCGCAAGGTTCTGTCGAGCGATCATGCCCGTGCCCTGATCAAGCAGGCCATCGGCATCATCTTCGGCGACACCAAGGTCGAGGCGGAGGCCACGACCGAGATCGCTACGATTGAAGCGCGGCAAACCACGAACCAGCCGACCCGACTCCGCCGTCCCGCGCGGATCTAGCCCCGGCCCAGTACGCCATCGAGACCCATGCCTCAGCCCGCGCAGGCCCTGCGTCGGGACCCTTCTGCACGCCGAAAATTGGAGTTCGCCATGTCCTTCCTCGCCTGGATCGTCCTCGGCCTGATCGCCGGCTTCATCGGCAGCAAGATCGTCAACAACACCGGACAGGGCCTCGTCGTCGACATCCTGCTCGGCATCGTCGGCGCCGTCGTCGGCGGCTTCCTATTCAACCAGTTCGGCGAGCCCGGCGTGTCGGGGGTCAACCTCTACAGCCTACTCGTGGCCGTCGTCGGCGCCGTGATCGTGCTGTGGCTCTACCACACCGTCATGGGCCGCCGCCGGGTCGTCTGACCCGCCGCGCCCTTCCAGCTTTCCGAGCTTACAACCCAGGAGAACCACCATGGCCACCGTTACCGAGCCCACGCCTGTATCCCCCGGACGCCCGATACCGGATCGCACCGTCGTCGACCGCGACCTGCCGCAGACCACCATGGTCCCGCCGGCCGAGGACATGCGCACGATGATGCTGCATTCCGTCTCCTGGGGTGCCGTGCTTGCCGGAGCCACCGTGGCCCTGATCTCCCAGGTCATCCTCAACATGCTGGGGCTCGGCATCGGCCTGTCGACGGTCGATCCGATGGGCGACGGCACACCAGCTGCGAGCTCGCTTGGCATCGGAGCGGGCCTCTGGTTCGTCGTCTCCGGCGTGCTGGCGGCCGTCGCCGGCGGTTATTTCGCCGGACGCCTATCCGGCAAGCCGTCGGCATCGACGGCCGGCTATCACGGCCTCCTCGCCTGGGCGGTCTCAACCCTCGTGGTGCTCTACATGCTGTCGTCGGCCGCCAGCGGCATCGTCAGTAGCGCCATGGGCACGGCCTCCTCGGCCATCGGCGGGGTCGGCAACGCGATGGGCGGCTCCGTCTCGACCCTGGCGCAGGCCGCCGCTCCGTCGCTGACCAAGGTCACCGACCCGTTCTCGAACATCGAGTCCAATGTCCGCAACGGCACCGGATCCGATCCGGCCGCGCTGAAGGACACCGCGGTGACCGCCATTCGCGCCGCCGTCTCGGGTGACGGCGCACAGCAGGCCGCCGCCCAGGAGAAGGCCGCCGTGGCCCTTTCCAAGGCGCAGAACATCCCGGTCGAGCAGGCCCGGACCCAGGTCGCGCAGTACACCCAGCAGTTCAAGGAGACCGTTGCCGCGGCCAAGGAGCAGTCCAAGCAGATCGCCGACGCCACGGCTCGCCGTGTCTCCCAGGGCGCGCTGTTCGGGGCCCTCGCGCTGATCTTTGGGGCACTCGCCTCCTACTTCGCCGGCCGCGGTTCGGCCGTCAATCCGACCGTCACCCACACCGCCACGAACACCCTGACACCGCGTCGGGCATGAGCTTCGGCGACCACGCCGCGACCGAGCCCTACGATCTAGGGACGTCCTTCGGCACCGCGGGGTGGTCACCATTCTCTGCGACGGCCTCGACCGAAACGGACCCGAGGTCGTCGCCTGCTTCCTCAAGAGCGCCGGGCAGGTCTCGCCCGGCTGCCGGGCGGCCATCGCGGTTTACGCCGAGACGGCATCCGAACGGTCCGCCGCCTCTTCGTAGCGATTGCCTGCCTTCCCCAGTTCGTACTCGATCCGATCCCCAAGGAGACCTCCATGAAGATCCTCACCACCCTGACCGTCGCGACAGCCGTGACGCTCCTCGGTGCCGGCGTCGCCTCGGCCAAGCCCTGTGCGGTCGGAACGACCACGAACAGCACCGGCCAGCAAGGCTCGGCCGACGCTTCCTCGAAGGTCGACGGCGACACGACCGCGAAGGTCTCGCCGGGTGCCAAGGCAGAATCCCCCGGGACGGTCGGGGCGATGAACAACGTCGGCTCGAATGCGACGGCCTCTGCCAACGAGGCGAAGCCGCCTGAGGGCAAGGTGGTGAAGCCCGGTGACGACGATTGCTGATCGCGCCGAAGGTCCCAGAACAACGGAACAGAGACATCCAATGAGTGACGGCTTCCCCTCGATGACGGCGCTGCTTGGCCTGTTGGCCGTGGCAGGCTTCCAGAACCGGGACAAGATCCAGGAGATGCTCGGCGGAGCCGGCTACGGTGATCCTGCGACCGCAGGCACGCCCGCGGGACAGGGTGGTCTCGGCGGCATCTTTGGTAATCTCGGAAACGCCCTCGGGGGTGCCGGCGCGGGTGGTCTGCTCAGCGGCGGCCTTGGCCATCTGGTCGACCGCTTTCGCGAGAACGGCCACGGCGAGGCGGCCGACTCTTGGGTGAAACACGGGCCAAACGCCGAGATGAAGCCCGATCACCTGAGGTCGGCCATCGGCCCCGACGTCCTCGATACGCTGTCGCGGCAGACCGGCCTTTCGCACGATGACCTGCTGTCTAGGCTCTCGCGCGAGCTGCCGTCCGCAGTGGATCGCTACACCCCCGACGGCAGGCTGCCGTCCTCGGTCGCCGGCATGCCGGGCTGAGGAACCACCCGGTCGATCCCGCAGGTATCGGAGCCGCGGAACCGACCGGCCACCACGTTCGCATCGGGGCACGTAACTCCCAACACCGGACGGACATATGTCCGGAAGCGCGCACGCCTAGGCCGCCGAACACCATGAGGCAGCGGCCAAGTCACACCAGAAGGCCGCTCGGCACCTCGACGCCGGCAACGAGGAGAAGGCCGCCAAGCATGCCTCGAAGGCCGACGACCGGGCGAAGAAGGCAGACCAAAGCTCGATCAAGGCGCGACCCAAGAAGGCCGCGTCGAAGAAGTAGTCAGCCCTAGTCGCGGCTCGAAGCGCGTCTTGCCGCGGGCCGGCTCAACCTCGAACCGAACGGAGATTGACCAATGGACGAAAACCGCATCACCGGCGCCGCCAAGGAACTCGGCGGCAAGGTCCAGGGCGCCGTCGGCGACGTCACGGGCGACCGCGAGACCCAGGCCAAGGGCACCGCCAACGAGGCGAGGGGTGCCGTCGAGAACCTGTACGGACAGGCCAAGGACGCGGTGCGGGACGTCGCCGACCAGGCGGGTGGCATGGCAAAGGACGCCATCGAGCAGGGCCGTCGGGCCTTCCCGGATGCCGAGCGGACATACCGTCGAGGCGCCGATACGGTGACGGACTACGCCAAGGAGTCCCCGTTGATGCTTGCGGCCATGGCCGGGGCCATCGGATACCTGCTCGCGATGGTCGTCCACGGCCGTCGCTGAACGGTCGACGTCCGGGGCTACGCTTACGACGGACGCGGTCATCGGTTGGGGGGAGACGGTGGGGATCCTCCGATGCCACCCGGGCGCATGCTGATCCGCTACAGGTCGAACGACGACCACTGGTACCTTTGCGGCAGTGGCGACCCAACTGACGTGTGCGTCTTCCACGAGCCGAACGTGCCACCCGGCGGGAGGCGGTCCCGCATCGAGTTCGCGGCTTTCCTCGCCTCGGCGAACGGACCCCCCAGCACAGCGCACTCATCGGCATGATCGGCTCCCTTGTCGGGACGGATCTTGCCGACGTCGCATCGAGCGTCCCCACCCCCGAGCCGGGGGCCACCGGTGCCGAACCGATGCCCGGCGAGGCTGCCTCGTCGATCTGATCCATCCCCTTCCACGCCCGTGAGGACGCCATGGCCATCGACTACCGTTCCGAACTTCGCAGGCCCCTCCCGTTCAGCCTCGCCGTCGTGGCGGCGGTGCTCCTGGTCTGGCTCGTCGTTGCGTCCATTGCCGGCGCACGGCAGAGGACCGTCCGGGACCACCGCATCCAGGACCTGGAGACGCGGCAGGTCGCGCTGCAATCGGACCTCGACCAGCAAAGGGCGGCGGCAGGGACCCTCGATGGTCTCAAGGCGAGGATCGCATCGGCCCAGCAGCAGGAGCGGGACGTCACCCAGGCCAGCGAACAAGCCAAGGCGAGAGCCGCGAGCCTGGCGACGGAACAGCAGGCGGCGGAGCGTAAGGCCGGCGAGGCCAAGGCCACCGCCGAAGCCGAGGCCACCAAGCTCACCGGGCTGCAGGCGCAGGTCGCCCAGGCGGAGCAGAAGCTCGCGCCGATGAAGGAGGCCACCACGGCCGCCGAGCAGGCGGCGACCGCCAGGACCAAGGAACTGGCGGAAGTCGGACGCCGGTTGGAGGAGACGCGGCAGCAGGAGGCGAAGCTTCGGGCGGACATCGCCGCGATGTCCCAGGAGGCGACCGCTAAGACCGCGGACCTGGCCAAGGCCGAGGAGAGCCAGCAGAAGGCGCGCGACGGCTCGGCTGCCGCGCAGAAGGATCTCGCCGACGCGCGGGCCGCAACCGAGCAGGCGGCGAAGCGGAAGGCCGAACTGGACCAGGCCATCGCCGGCCTGACGGCGAACCGTGAGAAATTGACGAGCGACGTCTCCCAGGCCGGCCAGCAGGTGCAGCAGGCCAAGGACGGTTTGGCGGCGACCCAGAAGGAGCTCGCCACGGCGCAGTCCGAGCGGGACCGGGTGATCTCCGAGCGGAGCCAGGCCGAGCAGGCAGTCCAGAAGCTGTCGGCGGACCGCGACGGTGCGACCTCGGCGGTTAAGACCCTGCAGGGGAAGCAGGCCGACGCCCAGGCACAGTTGGCGACCCTGACCGAAACGCTTGCGACCCGTAATAAGGAGATGGCCGCCCTTGAGGACCGTCTCGGGACCACGCGTCAGGAACTTGCGGCCACACAGGCCAAGCTCGCCGAGGCGCGGCAGCAGCTCTCGGACCAGCCGCCGGCCATGACGGTGCACCCTACCCAAACCCCGCCGGCGAGCATGCCGACCGCCCCCAAGGCGGACTAAGGCGTCGACGTAGTGGGATAGCGCGAGAGCTGCCGATTCTGCGCACCGCTTCTCGCGCTGGCCGTCGTCGGACTCGCGTACGCGTAACTCACGCAGCCGACCACGTCGTCATCGCCGTGCCTCCGAACGGGGGTTCCAAGCGACCACTGATGCGGGCCTACGCGGATCACCACCGTCCCGCGGGCATCGTCGCCAGCGAAGATGGTAAAGCATGCGCTTTAGACCGTAGGGCCGGGGAAACGGCGCGTCGGGCATACCGGCCGCCGGCCCCGGAGGTGTTCGTGCCAGCCTTCTCCGCTTGGCCAGCTGCGCTCGCCCGCCCAGCTCCGCCGGCCAAGCTACTCGTGGCGGAGCGGCCCACCGTGCACTAACTTCACCCTTGGACCACCTCGTGGGGGCCGATCAGTTGTTCAAAGTTGCCGCTCGGCTTGGCAGGCTCCACCCGTGCCGAGCAAAGAGCCGACCTGATCGGAGGGCGGTTGCAATGGATACGAACGGCTTCCCCAAATCCATCAACGAGACCCAGCGTGAGTTCCTGCGCCTTTGTGAAGCCAGCGACGGCGCTCGTGGCGGTCCACCACGAGGCGACGTGCTGGAACTGTTGCATGCCAGCGGGAAGAGCTTGCACCTCCTCGCTCATAAGGAAGCGCAGAATCATCTCGCGGCATACCCGCAGGCTGGAACGTTTGGCGTGTAGACCTAAAGCGCTCGGCGTTCGTCGCCTTCAGGACCCTGGTCGCCGGCGATCGCATGCGGGTGTTTCACGTGCCGCTTCGGTGGGACGCCGAACAGACGGGCATACTCCCGGCTGAACTGCGAGGGGCTTTCGTACCCGACCGCGAAGGCGGCGGCCTCGACGTTGAAGGCACGGGAGTTCATCAGTCGTCGCGCCTCCAGAAGACGCAGTTGCTTCTGGTACTGCAGCGGCGTCATCGACGTCAGCGCCTTGAATTGACGATGGAACGCCGAGACGCTCATCCGGGCGACGGTGGCGAGTTCCTCGATGCGGACTGGCTCGGCGAAACGGTCGCGCAGATTGTGCAGAGCGTCCATGAGCCGTCGTGACGGACCGTTCGCCGACATCACATGTGCGATCTTGCTGCCGTGCGGCCCCGTCAGCAGCCAGTAGCAGATCTCGCGCATGATGCCGGGGTACAGCACGGGAACCGCCTCCGGCGTATCGAGCAACCGGACGAGTCGACGTGCGCAGTCTGCGAGAGGCCCGTCGAAGTCGGCCACGAAGATACCTCGGCCATCTTTGCCGCCAGCCACCGGGGGGCTGTCCATCTCTTCGGCCACACTCCGCATGATGTCCGGATCGAGCGCGAGCGCCAGAACGAGGCAGGGTTCGTCAGGACTGGCCTCAACTACGCGCCCGGTTGAGGGCGTCTCGACTCCCACCACGAGAGCCTCGCCCGCGCGGTAGACGAAACGCTCTTCGCCGAAGTTTGCCCATTTGGCTCCTTGGGCCACGATGCAGAGTGCCGGCTCGAAGATCCTGTGGCTCGGCGGGTTCGGGCGATCCGAACGCATGATGTGGAGGTTCAGGGACGGCACCTCGTAGGGGCCGGGGCCAGCCTGACGCTCCGTGTAACGCAGGATCGTCTCCGCCAACGCCTCCATCATGCGCGATTCCTCTACGGATTGTTCTCGGCGATCTCTAGGGCGCCGAGCAGGATTAGGCAAGAACGCGACTGGTTCGGGCATTCAGCGCGAGGGTCACTTACCAATATGACCCGTTCCGTCGGACGAGAGCGGAGAGCACGATCATGTCGGAAACTAAGATTGCCATCGTGACCGGCGGGAGCCGAGGGATTGGACGGGCTGCGGTCCTGAAGCTCGCCGAGCTCGGGGTTCGGTCAATCCTCACCTACAACACGAACCGAGAGGAAGCCGAGCGGGTCGTTGGTCTTGTGGAGGAAGCCGGTGCATCTGCAATCGCCATCCGATTGGACGTCGGGGCCGCAGGGACCTTCGACGGGTTCGTCGGAGCGGTGCGGGACGGCCTAGCAAGCTTGGGAGCCGAACGCTTCGATTCCCTCGTCAACAACGCTGGGACCTCTTCGGCAGCGACACTCCTAAAGGCCACGGAAGCTGAACTGGACGAACAGTTCGCCGTGCACTTCAAGGGTACGTTCCTGCTGACGCAGAAGCTCCTGCCGCTGATGAATGATGGCGGCCGGATTGTGAATCTGTCCTCGGGTCTGGCGCGCGTTGCCATGAACGGGCGTGCTGTTTATGGGCCGATGAAGGCTGCGGTCGAGGCCCTGACCCGGTACATGGCCCTGGAACTGGCTCCCCGCCGCATCGCCGTGAACGTGGTCGCGCCAGGTGCCATCGCCACCGATTTCAGCGGCGGCGTGGTGCGGGACAACCCACAGGTCCGGAAGATGGTCGCCGATCAGACCGCGCTCGGCCGCGTCGGCCTTCCGGAGGACGTCGCCCCCGTCATTGCCGGGCTACTGTCCGATGGGTTCGGGTGGGTGAACGCACAGCGTCTCGAAGTCTCCGGTGGCGTCCAGATCTGACGTGACAACGGCCACGGGGTAACCTCTCGCACTGGTCGCCCTCAGCACCGGCGCACTTTTGCTGCGCCTGTCGAAGGGGCCAGCATCGAAAGCCCTCGTTGCAATGCCGGCCGGCAACTCAGGCGATGCTATGACACTCCGTTGTAGACCGCGTCGCCGGACCATGAAACCTGCGCGACCCAGGTGTCGAAGCCCTTGGTGTCGCCCTCCTTGACCTCATCGGCCAGCAGGCCGAACCCAAGGACGAAGGTGGCGACGCAGAACAAGGTGGCCACCAGGCCGATCTCCCACTTCTTGGGATGGCTGGCGGCCTCAGCCCGGGCACTCACTTGGTTCATCTCGCCTGACCTCCCTGCTGGCGCGAGCACTCCCCTCCGGAGCTAAAACGCGGCGCCGAGCCGTGGCTGAGGTCATCAACACCTTGAGGGCATCCGTCATGGCGTAGATGAGCGGCAGAACACCCGAGTGCACGTCGGCTGTGAAGCGTTGAGTTGACTGGTCCCGCAGCCCTACGGGACGGCGATGAGTTCCTTGATTCGCGAGGCGAGCGCCTCCATGACGAACGGCTTCGTCAGAACGGCCATACCAGGGTCGAGGTGACCATTGCCGACCACGGCATTCTCGGCGTAGCCGGTGATGAACAGGACCTTCAGGCTCGGCCGGGTCACCCGTGCCGCGTCGGCCACTTGGCGACCGTTCATACCGCCGGGCAGGCCGACGTCCGTCACCAACAGGTCGATGCGCACGTTCGAGCGCAGGACCTTGAGACCGGCCGGCCCATCGGCCGCCTCGATGGCGGTGTAGCCGAGATCCTCCAACACTTCGGTGACCAGCATCCGAACGGTTGGCTCGTCATCGATGACGAGCACGGTCTGTCCCTGCTCGGCGCGTGGCGCGTCGCTTAACGAACCCATGGCATCGGCTTCCTCGGCCTCACCGTAGTGGCGCGGGAGGTAGAGGCACATGGTCGTGCCGTCGCCGACCTCCGAGTAGATCCGGACGTGGCCTCCCGACTGCCGCACGAAGCCGTAGATCATCGAGAGGCCGAGGCCGGTGCCCTGACCGATAGGCTTGGTTGTGAAGAACGGATCAAAGGCGCGCTGGATTACCTCGGGCGTCATGCCTGTTCCTGTGTCCGAGACGCAGAGCGAAAGGTATTGGCCGGGGGGCAGGTCGCGTTCCTTCGCGGCCCGCTCATCGAGCCACTTGTTGGCGGTCTCGATGGTGATGCGGCCACCGTCAGGCATCGCATCACGGGCGTTGATGCAGAGGTTGAGCAGGGCATTCTCAAGCTGGGGCGGGTCAACCAGCGCCGGCCATAGCCCCGCTGCGCCAACCACCTCGACGTGGATGGCCGGGCCGACGGTGCGCCGGACAAGGTCCTCCATGCCGGCGACGAGACCGTTCACGTTGGTGGGCTTGGGGTCGAGGGTCTGGCGTCGCGAGAAGGCGAGGAGCCTGTGGGTCAGGGCCGCTGCCCGCTTCGAGGCGCCCTGCGCGGCGTTGATGTAGCGGTCGAGATCGGTCAGGCGCCCCTGGGCCATCCGGGTCTGGAGAAGCTCCAGGCTGCCTGAGATGCCGGCCAGCAGGTTGTTGAAGTCGTGGGCCAGGCCGCCGGTCAGTTGTCCGACCGCCTCCATCTTCTGCGATTGCCTGAGCGCCTCCTCCGTCGCCATCAACTCCTTTGTTCGATCCGCCACCCGCGCCTCAAGGGTGGCGTTCAGGGTCGCCAGTTCCTCGGCGTGGCGGCGGCGCTCGTCGATGTCGGTGTTGGTTCCGACCCAGCGAGGGATGGTCCCGTCCGTGGAACGGACCGGTTCGGCGCGCACCAGGAACCAGCGGTACGTGCCGTCCACACGCCGGATGCGGAACTCGGTCTCGTAAACCTTGCACGCCGCGAGCGAACGGGACCAGGCCTCGCCCGCCGTGGCCAAGTCGTCCGGGTGGATGATGCGGGTCCACTCGGCCATGCCGTCCAGGGTGCCGGGCTCGGCGCCGCTGTAGGCGTAGACCTGCTGGTTGAACCAGTAGAGATGACCGTCCGGACGCGCTGCCCAAACCTGGTTGGGGACGGCCTGGGCCATGACGCGGAACTGGTCCTCGCTCGCCCGTAGACGTTCTTCGGCGAGCCGGCGGCCGTGGATGTCCTCCACGACGCCGTACCAGCGGATGACCGCTCCGTCCGCGTCGTGACGCGGATAGGCCCGGGCCCGCATCCAGCGGTATTCGCCGCGTCCGCCGACGTTGATGCGGTAATCCACGTCCACCGGCTCGCCCGAGGCGAGCGCGGCCCCGAACACCTCGAGGGTGGGCGGCACGTCGTCGGGGTGAAGGGCCTTGATCCAGCCCGCACCGTCCGGCTCGCCGGGGGCTTGGCCGGTGAGGTCGAGCCATCGCTTCGAGTAGGAGGTGATGTTGCCCTGCGGGTCGGCCGTCCAGGGCACTTGCGGGTTCAGCTCGACCGTGTGCCGGAAGTGGTCCTCGCTCTCGCGCAAGGCTTCCTGGGCCGCCCGCTGCTCGGAGATGTCGCGCGATGCGCCGGAGAAGCGTAGAGGCCGTCCTTGCCCGTCGGTCTCGATCTCACCCTTACGCGCGATCCAGCGCAACTCGCCCGTGTCCGCGCGTCGGATCCGGTAGGCGACGTCACGGGGCGGCGCGCCACTCGACCGGGTCTCCGCCGTCGAGACGAGATGGGCATCCTCGGGGATGACCAACTCCTCGAAGGCCCGCGATGGATAGCTGTCACGCACCGGAAGGCCGTAGAGACGACAAAATTCTGGTGATGGCCGCAGCGTGTTATCACCGACATCGACCGTGAACAGGCCGACGCCGCCGGCCTCCTGGGCCTGGCGCAGGCGCACCTCGGCCTCGCTCAACGCTTCCTCGCGATTTCGCCGCTCGCTCACGTCCCGGTAGAAGATCGCCATGCCATCGAGCGAGGGATAGGCTCGTACCTCCAGCCAGGCGTCATGGCCGTCCGGCCAGACGTAACGGTGCTCCAGCATCTCCGGGATCCGGTCCCGCATCACCCGCTTGTAGAGCTGCCCGATGGGCAGCTTCTCCGAGCCCGGATAGGCGTCCCAGTGCGGTCGGCCCACGATCTCGCTCGCCGGACGTCCCTCGTGGCGTAGGCCCTCCGCGTTGATCTGCAGGATCATGAAATCGTGGTCGAGGAGTACGAACCCCTCGGTCATGCCCTCCAGCACGCCGGAGGCCCGTGCCTCGCTGGCGCGAAGGGCCTCCTCGGTTCGGACCTTCGCGGTCGTCTCCGTGCAGATGCAGCACATCGCCGCGACCGCGCCGGCTTCGTCCCGAACGGGCGAGTACGAGAAGGTGAAGTAGGCCACCTCATCGTAGCCGCGCCTCCTCATCGTGAGTGGCAGGTTCTCCGCCCAGGTCGCCTCGCCCGCCATGGCGGCGTCGACCAGCGGCAGGAGATCCGACCAAATCTCGGACCAGATGTCCTGGAAGCGTTGTCCGAGGGCGGCCGGATGCTTGTCGCCCAGGATCGCGGAGTAGGCGTCGTTGTAAAGGAAGCCGAAATTAGGGCCCGAGGCCACGAACATCGGAAACTTGGAACCCAGCATTAGGCTCACGGCCGAGCGCAGCCACTGCGGCCATGCCTCGGGCCAGCCCAGCGGCGAGGCGGACCAATCATGAGCCCGCATCCGCGCACCCATGTGCCCGCCGCCCAAGAGGAAGGCGGGGTAGGGAGAAGTGGGACGCAGCGACATGCGGTCAGACGAGCTCGGCTATGCAGGAGCTGGCAGACGACCGTTCCGCACCGATGCATCGGGTGCGCGGCGTCGACCGTGTCAGGACACTGGCAGGTGACGAAGGCGAACGTGAGGCTGAGCGGGACATGACTCTTTCGGACCCGGCCCCTTTATCGCTGGCGACGGGACCGTAAGCCCAAGGTTCCAAGCGCTACGGCCCCTGTTTGTACATGGCTGTCCGCTCAGCGGCCGATCACCTTGCCCTCCAGCACGTCCAGAGCGGCAAACAGGGTCGTCGTCCCGTGTCGCTTGCATTTGTGGGTGCGCGTCGTCGGGTGGCCCGGCTTCATCGGCAATGGGGCCTGCGTGCGGGCGAGCGCCTGGATCTGGCTCTCCTCAACCTGAGCCTGTCGAAGGATCGTCGACCGAGAGGACGACGACATGAGCGGGCGGATCCCCTTGCCGCTCGTAGCCATCACCCGCGCGTCCGGGTCGTTCAGCGAAATCTGCCGGTCGGGAGCGGCTTCGACGAGCCTTTCCATCGCCTGCGGTTGAAGCACCCGAGAAAGCGAGCCTTCGCTGCATCGGTTGTTGCCGGATGGCTACGCTCGCGTCGCAACTCTGCATTCTACGCACGGGAAGGCCGCTTAGTCGGCGGTGGCATGCAATAAAGGCTGATCCAAAGACGGCGAGGTTTGGACTGCAGAATGACGACAGCTAGGCTTATCTGGGCGACCCATATCGCTGCCATCGCCGCCTCGCTCACCTACGGGTTGGCCGGCATCTCCGCGATGGCAGGCTCTTCGGCGCAACCTGGACAGACCGTGGGGCAGGCTCCCGGCGCGCCGTTGCCCGTCGGCCTTTACTTCATCGACACGTCGAGTTTCGGCTCGCGCGACATCACCCCGCGCGGTACCGACTCGAACATCAACCTGCCATCCTTTATCTGGGCGACACCGGCCGAGGTGGTCGGCGGGCGGCTGCAGTTCGTCGTGCTCCAGCCCATCACGGCGTCGAGCACGCGGGGTTCGGCCTACCAGAGCGGGTTCGGGCAAACGCTGCTTGCCGCCCAGGTCGCCTGGAAGCTCGGCAACAACCTCAACTTCAGCTACCTGCTCGGCGCGTACCTCCCGAGCGACACCAAGATCGTCATCCAGAACCCGGTCCTGCACCAACGGTTCGCCATCACCTACAATGGCGACGGGTGGAACCTGACGGGCAACTTCCTCTACGGCACCTTCTTCGACACGCGGTCTCCCACTGGCACGTTCTACCCGGACTTCCTCAATCTCGACCTCACCGCCACGAAGCATTTCGGCAAGTGGGAGGTCGGGCCGGTGGCCTTCGGGTCGACCGACCTACCGACCGGCAATCCCGCCTACGCCCGTCAAGGCCAGTTCGCCGTCGGCGCACTCGTCGGTTACAATTTCGGGCCGGTGAACCTGCAGGCCTACGTCACGCGGGACGTGGTCCAGCGCAACTACGCCGGCCTTGAGACGCGCGGCTGGCTGCGGGTCACGGTACCGATCTACCAGGACAAGGATGGGACCCCCGAGGCGAGCCCCGTCATACGCAAGTTCTGAGACTGTCTCGGACGCACGTGGTGATAGGGCCCCCCTCCTGCGATGGATGCACGAACGTTCCGAGCAGGATCCAGTATGTTTGAACGGATCGAAGCAGCCAGAACTCTGGGCCGGTGAACCTTGGCGCGATCAAAAACCTGTGGGTCACGCTCCACCCGGTCGCGTCGTGAGGGCTGTTCTGCTGAGTACCAAGAAGCAGACCTTCTCGGGAGCGCCCTGGATCGACCCCTGCTCTCCGCTTTGCAATAACGGCGAGCCAAGGTCGATCCATACCTGATGCCCACAAAAAGGTCGGATATCCAACAGATCGTTCAGGTTGCTATCGACCCTTTGTGGAAAGCGGGCACGTCCACACGCAGGCTGCTCGATGGCGCGAGGATTGATAACGGCGGGCAGCCGGCCTGTGTTCACTTAATGCGGCCCGATGAAGTTTATGTCACACTAAGTTAATGCCTGCCCAAGTTGTTGTGCTTTCAATCATGCGTCAAGTGGTGAAGTGCCATTCCGGCAAGTACGGCTACCCCAAGAGAAAATTTCATGTTTCCCTCAATAAAACTAAGTAGGCCATTGCGGTCCGCCAGATGACTCATAGTATTGTTAGTCAATGCCGCACGTGCTCTGGAACGATTCTTTGGACGTGCGCGGACTGATACTTCGAACTCATCACCATGCTGAACAATATCGATACTGTTACGACCAAAGCCTGCGCTTGCCAAACGCTCACGCGCCGACTGCGCTCCTTTGAGAGAACCGAAGTTGGCGGCAAGGGTATCTGACGACATTAAATCCTCCTACAATACTTACCTTAAACTCGGACCCTACGAGGATGGTTGCCTATCCTGATGACGATCGTATCGTATGCCGCCAAAGCGAGCTGGAGGCGTTCGCGAACAAGGATCACGTTCGTTTACAGATAGACCGCTCGTGTGTGTTTTAGACCCTACTATCAAGCTGCGGGAGCAAGGAACTTCCGCAGCTCGCTCAACTCTGATCGACTCGCCAGCAGGACGGCCGGTGGCTTTCCGGCAAAAAGACGCCCACCGGTGACGACAACGTCGAACCGCGCGAGCGAGGGTCAACACCGCCCGACGGCGAGAGCGTAGCCGCGCAAAGGCCGTGTTCTCGGCATTCAGTCCGAGCTTCGTGGTGCGCTTTTCGAGCAACCCTACTGGAATAGACGCACCATCTCCTGGCGCCTACGCTGCAGGTGAAACTCGACTTGCTCGAACAAACCACCGCGGTTGTGAGATCGGCAGTTAGGGCAGGCGAGTTGATCCCTTAAGAGGTCCATGGCAGCTCTACGCGCGCGATAGCCATGGAAGGATGCAAGGTAGGTGTCGACCACCTGCTCAGCTTCGATGATGGCGCCGGGGCGATAGGAACACGCAAGGCTGACAAGGCGACGGACCGTTTCGTGCAGGTGGTTCATACAATGGAAAACCTGACTCGATCCTACGCCTGTTCCAGTAACGAACTGTCCTAACCCATCCTTCCAGTGTCACGACCCTTGGATGAGCGCAACACTGGGAAGATTTCATCGACAGATTAGTGGCGTAGAGGCGGCCAGTGCCGGTGCCCGAAACGTTGTTGGTTGTGCCCGGAACGACCCGATGATTGCGGCGCAGCAGGCCGGCAAGCCCAAGGAGACCGATCCAGCCGTAATCATGATGGTCGTCGTGGTCGGATCTGGTGGGCGGGTTAGCCATTCCCGCATTGTTCGTTCCAGGATTGGTCGTCGTATACTAGGCCAAGGCAGGGGTCGCAGCGGCCAGTGCGAGGGTTATCAAGAACACATGAATAAGACGCACGAGATTTATCCAGATTAGGGCTTAGCGTAGATAGAACCCTGGCACGGGAAGATTTTTCACGATCATCGCATTTCATAAAAATCTCGGTGTCATCTAGGATGTAATCTGGAGCCGTTGGCGCTCTTTTGTGAGCGGCCGTTCTGCATGGCACGGCGCACTGTCCAAGGTATTTCTGTAGCCCCCTCTGCGACGGAGGCAGAATTCGCCCTGCAACGGTTTTGGGGCCGTCGTGGTTCATGAAGCGATCGACGGAAAGCAGTGTTTTAGGGTGAACTGATGGAGACGACACGGTCTCAAGAGAGTGGCGAGATAGGGCACGTCGCTGGAGCGGATCAGGCGCTCGCTATAGCGGAGAGTGTCGCCACAGCCTTTGAGGAGGGCGGTGGCGAATTGAGCGGCATGAGCCGGGACGCGCTCGCTCGCGATCTCGCAGCCGTGCTCGAACCCCTCCTGATCACGTGTACCAATGCGGAGTGGATCGAGGCTATCAACGCCCGCTTGGCTCGATTGGAGGGTGAGACTGATAAGCCCGGACCACGGCTCGAGCGCTTCGCGTCGAACGGCATCGCTGAGTGTGCCAATTAGCCCACCCGGGCAGCGGACTGTGGTCGACCTAGGACCAAATCTGAATTCAGGCGCCGAAGCAGATGAAGAACGGCACCCGCCGCAGGCCTTGCTTCGAGGACGGCGCTGCGATCACTGGGTCAAAAGCAGGCGTCCGCCGATGTTGCCTACGCCACTCGGAACCGGAACATCGCTGGCCGAGTACATGGCGTTCATCGTAAGATTGGCACTGCTGGCGACCTTGAGCTGGCGCGATACGATCACCGTATAGGATGACAGGTCGGCTATGATACCGGCGGAGTCCACGGTCAGCTTTCCACGCGGCATGTAGATCGTGCCGAGCAGCTGGCGGGCATTGCCGCTGGAGATCTTGTGCTCGCGCAACAACGGAGCGGTGGGATCCTCGTAGATGAGGAGGCCTGACATCGCACCGTCCTTCGGAGCCGTCAGGTTGATGATGCTTTGGGGTGTGAAGTTGAGCGTCGTCTGCTGGCTCTTGAGGTAGATGCCGACATACGATCCGGTCAGCGTGGCGTTGCCATCAACGGTGAGGGGACCCGTGTCGATGACGTAGATGCCCTGCGCGAGCGTGGCCACGGCCCCCTTCGTGACCTTCAATCCGTTGCAGTACGTGCCCGGATAGAGCGTCTGCGAGGTGGTCACGACCGTGTTCGTGTACGTGCAGCTGGAGGACGGCGGCGGTGCTCGCCCAGCCAAGGGGTCCACCAAGCTGGGGCAACCGGATTTGGGCCCTGGAAGGGGCGGGATCGTGGTGCTCACGGAACTCCCACCCGCCGAGCAGATGCTGGTCGCCAAGATGGTGGCTTGGTTCTGGAGCGTGACGCCGCTTGCGTTCGTCGAGTCCGAGTAGACCGAGCACGTCGATGCAGTCATCGATGCGTGGTCCCGAACCGTTAACGTGCCGGCCGAACTTGGGTCGAGTGCCAGGACGCAAAGTCGCGTCTTACCCACGACGGACGCCTGCGCATGAACGCTGATTGTGGCGGTCGGTTTGCCGAGGAACTTGCCGAAGATCAGCGTCACCGTTTCCTGGGTTTGCGCGGAGACGCTGGTGCCATCGGCACCGACGCTGACCTGGACGGAGAAAGGCGTCCCGCTTACGGGCTGGGCGTCGGAGCGGATCTTCTGCTCGGTGACAGCTGTGACGGAGCCGCCGTTCGCTGCGGCGAGCTTCAGGGTGTTACCGCCCAAGATCACGCCGGCGTCGGTCGCCGACTGAAGTTGAACCTTCCGGTTTGCGAGGCGGGCAAAATCGATACCGCCGCCTGCGAGACCGAGCAGCACCACGGCGGTGAGACTGAAGATGACGGCGACGCCGCCGCGATGGTCGGCCTTGAACGCTTGGCCACGCGCGATGACGCTCCAGCCAGCAGCTCGGACACGACGAAAATCCATTCGGCCTCGACGTGGCATGCAATCCGATCCCGCGCCCAGGGAGGTCCGGCGCAGCAACTAGACTGTTGGATATGAAAGCCTTGCTAAGGGATAGTCAGAAATCCCAACCAGCATCTTATTCTTCAATGCATCGTGACCAGCCCTGCTGCTTAATTAAAACTTAACCGCATAAGATCAAAAATGTAAACCCGCGAATTGCGACCCCGATGAAGATCACGCCCTCAAAGCGCGTATTGATGCATGAGAAACTTCGAGAAAATCGGCCACTTCATGTCTTTGGCCTGCGTCTTGATGGCTCTCTCGTCGCCAGCATTTGGTTGCTCGGCCGGAGACAAGGCTGAAGATATTATCTACGGTTGCAACCAGTTCATCAAATTTGCCCGTAAAGGCTACTCACGGAACGATGCAGATACGATGCGGCATCTCGGCGAGTGTCTAGGAGCAGTTCGGACGATGCTTGCGACGGAGATCGCGGGTGACTTCATCTGTCCGTCGAACGAGGTCAAACTGATCGATGCTGTGACGGCCTTCTCGCTGTACGTCATCCAGCATCCCAGCGAGCTGACAGCTTTTTACGTCGTGCCGATGCGACAGGCCTTCCGGGCCGCCTATCCATGCCCCGGACGAAACCCGTAGAACGCTCCTCCTGATCGACCCGTCAAGGCTGTCTGCCATTGCTGGGCCTACGGACCAGTTCGCGCGCGAGATGTCTGCTTCGGGACGAAGAGCCAGGGTCCGCTTACCACCCCTAGCCGAAGTTGCCGGGCGGCCGAGCAATGACCGCTTATGGGAAGCGCCCATGCCGATCCAGGCGGCCGGGTTGGGTCGGGACCCGCCCGTCCGCTCGACGACCGAGTTGGGTCGACATCGGCCGGACCGCTCTACGGCCAGGATGGGTGAATTGTCACCGGTCTGCTTTCGGGAAGAGGCCAGTAGATCAGACGTCGTCGACCATAGATTTGGCAATTCGAGCGTCCCAGCCAGCCATCGCGATATCGGCGACCGCGTCCAACTCTTCCCAGCTCGCGCCATCACGGGCCAGGGTCGTCCCCGATGCCGCGTACCAAGAAATCTTGGATTATGATGCCGGTGCCGTAGATCAGCACGAGAGCCGGTCCGCGTCCGCGGTCGACATCGTGCAGCCGCCCGCCGCTGACGGTGATGAACTCACCGATCGGTGGGGTCTCGCACTCGGCGTTCCGCGTCTTCGTGGCCGTATAGTGCGCCGATGCCGCGAGTGCGACTGCGGAGCCGCTTCGATCGGATCACGCATTCGTCGTAGAACCGAGTGTCTGACACTACAATACGGCGTCAAAGTCTCACGGGGCTTTCGTGCGTTTCACGGAACAGTCCATCGACTAGTGAAGTGCGAGCCTTGTTTGTAGCGTGCGATCTTAGGGCCGACCTCTTCGCAGAGCTCCCCAAACGCATCACGCGTCACACCGAATTCGGCATCGTTGATATAGCCAGTGACATAGCAGACATCCTGGTACTCGCCCTTGATGCGGTTGCGCATCTTGACCCAAGTGCTCACCAGCGCGGTCTCGAGAGGGCGGTTTTTGTAGAGGGCGGTGCCGTAATCCAAAATTCGAGTCTCGATCGACATGAACTCCCAGCGGTCCTCGCGCTGAGCCTGATAGTGTTGGGCAAGCCGTGGATAGCGACCGATGAACGATGCAGGCTGATCGCCAGTGACGAAGTTCCGTGCTTCGTCACCGAAGGTTTGTTCGAAGAAGCGTGCCCGTTCACTATACTGGGCGCGAAGGGCTCGTTCCTGCACGTCGCGCCGCGCGCTTTCCTCTTTTTCCTTCTCGCGGTCGAGCGTTTTTCGCTCCTCGAGCTCACGCTGGCGCGCGAAGATCTGCGCAGCGCTGCGTGACTTGTCCTGCTCGATCCCATTAAGCGTCTGGGCCACCTCACTCTGTTCGATCCAGAGCGGTAGGTAGCGATGGCTGAGGCCGTCCCGGGTCATGGCCTCCGTCACTGCCGCGAGGTCGGCCACCGACGCATAGACGGCACCGCACTCGCCGCGTTTGACGGCAATGAACGCCCCATCTGCCGATGTCGGCGTCACGACCGGGGTGCCAGGCAATTCGTCCCCAACGCGGTCGGCGAGGCGGCTGAGAATTGCGGCATGCGCCTCGACGGCGTCCGTCGTAACCTGGCACAGGGCGCTCGACGTGTTCGGCACGACCACCAGGCCAAAGCCCTCGCCGGTGCGGCCTCGAACCCGCGCCTCGACGGCATTGGCTTTGGCGGCCTCCGCCTGTTTCACAGTCGCGAGTGCCGCCGCATCGATGACCTCTAGGCGAGCGAAGAGGTTCCCGTTGACAGCATCGACCAGGGTGATCATCCGGTCGACTGGCTCGCGCAAGAGGCGCTCGCGCTCGGCAAAGATGAGATCCTGCTTAGCGAGATCGTTCGCGCCACACGTCGCGAGCGGCAAGGCGAGCTTGGCTCCGAGGGCCGCGCTCCGGTCTCGGATCTGGCGGTTGAGGAAGACGTCGGAGAGTGGCGCATGGAACAGACAGGCAGCCGCACGCCCGTCCTCGAAGACCAGTTCGCCGCGTAGGTTGCGTACCACCGACGGGGCCTTGCCGCTGTCGTTGTACAAGACGATGAGGTCGCCGCGGCCACCCTCGATCAGAAAGCGGCTCTTGGCTGTGATCGCGCGTGCGAGCCGTGCCGCCTCGTCGATGCGCGCGCGCTTGCCGGCATAGGCGTCGGTCAGCTCTTTCAGCCGCGCATCGGGCGTTTCGGCGGTGATTCCGGCGATCTCGGCGACGAACCCACCCAGGAAGGTCTGCAGATCTTGCGGGATCCCGCCCTTCAGCGTGGCTTCGGCCTCGCTTTGATCGCGCTTCAGACGTTCGACCAATGCGGTCCGGCTGCGCTCGGCCTGATCGCGCTCCCTCTGGCGCGCATCCTGCTCGCGGTCCCGGCGTTTGGCGGCGTCCTGATCGTTCAGCGCGGCTTGCGCCTTGGCGACCGTCTCTGGGGCGATCCAGATCGGGAGGTAGCGAAGTGAGACGCCATCCCGCGCCATGGCCTTGACCAGAGGGGCCAAGTCTTTTGCCGTGCCATAGACGGCCCCGCACTGCCCCCGTTTGACCGACAGGAAGGCTCCGTCGGTCGTTGCGGGGACCACGGTCGCGACGCCCCGAAGTTCGGCTTTCAGCAAGGCTTCGTAGGGCTGCAGAATCTGATCGTGAAGGGCCTTATCGCCACCCGCGATCCGGCAAATCGTGCGCGATCCGGTGCTGAATGCGAGGACGGTCAGACCATCCGAGGTTCCGCGTGCGACTTCGGTTTCGGCCTCGGCTGCGCGGATGCCCTCGGCCTGTCGTGCGGCCTCGATGTCGGACTTCAGAACCGTACCGCCGAGGGTGAAGACACCGGTATCGATGGCCGAAGCGATGGTCCTGAATAAGCTTGTCTGTGCCTGGAGCGCGCCCCGCTCGAAGGCGATGAGATCGGCGCTCTGGAGTTGCGCGCTCGAGCAGGGAGCCAGGGTTTCCTTGATCGGCGCACCGAGCGTGCGAGCTTTCGCAACGAGCTGCTCCAGAGCAATGCGATCGGACGGCGCATCGGGCAGCGCACAAGCGACCGTGTGCTCCGGATCGAAGACGAGGTTGCCATCGAGGCCGCGAACGACAGACACGGCGCGCGGTGAACTGTTGTAGAGCAGCAGGAGGTCGCCGGCATCGCCATCGACGAGGAACCGGTTTTTGTCGGTGACGGCGCGCTGGACCGCCTCAGCCTGTAGCACCCGGGGTTCGATCTGCGAAAAGCGCTGTTGGAGCGTCTCGGCGATCCGGGGCAAATCCTGTGGCGCGGCCCCCTCCGACTGCTGCATCAAGACCGCGAGTTCCGGGCGAAGGTCGTCCGGCACCGGTCCGCTCAGGAGCGCTTGAACGCGCTTGCGCTGTTCGTCGAGGTTTCGCTGCGCCTGCAACCGTGTCGTGCGGTCTCGCTCGTCGACTCCAAGATCCGCCAGATAGGTCTCGTAGCGCCGTGCGACGGCGTCGATGCGCGTGGGCAACGAAGGGTCCGTGACGATCGCAATCGATGGAGCGGAGGATGTTCCGCGACCAAGCCGGCTAGCGAGCGCAGTTCCGAGGAACCCGTCGCCAGGCAGCCCCTCTGCTTCCGCAAACGCCGTGATCGCCCGGCGTGTGACACCGCCGTAGACGCCGTCCGCGGTCGCGTCCGGAGGGAGTTGGCCGGCGTTGCGCAGGGCTTCCTGCAGCCGCACGTGCTCCTCGATAGGGCGTTCGAGCTCCTGGCGGGCGGAGGGAGGTCCGTCGCGACGGACGCGCCCTGCCCAAACGTCATTCTGACGCTTGTAGGCCGCTGCGATGCATGGGCCGCCTTTGGCTCGCAGCGCTGCCGTGACCTTGCCGGTTTCAGGAACACGACAGGCCTCGATCGTGCGCTTCACGAGGTCGTTCGATTCGGCCTTGAGTTCCGCGCCGGCGTCGGGCTTCAGGTGCCTCAAGGCGTAGAACGCCCGCGCCATTTCCAGATCGGTCCGTCGGAGGTTCGCATCCTCGCAGATAAGGATCGGAAGGGGCGTGTTCGCCCGCTCGCAATCGAAGGACGGACCAAGATCGCGAGCCGGAGACACCGACTTCGAGGCCTGTACGACGCGCGGTGGTTCGGACAGGGCCACCGCGTCCCGTCGCAGCTCGTTCAGGCGTTTGCGCAGGCTGTCGGAGGTGTCGGTCTTCGTGCGTGCTTCGGCCTGGGCCCGTAGTCCACTGATCCGATCGAGAGCGGCCAGCCGGACAGCCTCCGCCTGGGAGAGCGCGCCGAGGTTTCCGATTTCGCGACCGATTGCATCTGTGTCGGGCGCGGTCGGCCCGGTCCGCGCGCTCAGCTGCTGCTCGATGCGACCCTGGATCCGAGCGACCTCGGCTCGCACGACGGGCGAGGCATCGCGCTGGAAGTTCGCGAGCGTTCCCTTCAGAACTTGAAGCTGCTCGGACCGTCCCTGCGCCTCAGCACGTGCTTGGCGTAGCTCGCGGGCTTCACCGGTCTCTACGTCGGCGACGATGACCCGCGTGCCAGAGAAATTTAGCTCGATCGCTTCACGTGGCTCGATGGCTTGGATGCGGCCGTTGCCGTCGCGGTAAGCAAAGGACTGATTGCACGTGGTCGAGACCGACCAGCCGTTTTCATCGGGGGCGGTGCAACTGTATCCGCGTCGAAAATTCGGCTCGGTGAAACGCCGGCACTCTGTGAAGAACCCACTGAGCCGACTGTCGTCCGGGCCGATGCCGCGTTGGATCAATCCGGCGATGTCTGTGTTCCGCCGTGCCATGGCGCGATCCAGGCAGGAACGATCCCCGTTCGGCAGGCGACCCCAGGCCTCACGAGCGGCCTGTGATTGGGCCGCCCCGAGCAGTCCGCCAAAAATGTCGAGTGGGGTCACTTGCGCGGACGCGGACCCCATGGTGCTCGCCATGATCACGATCGGCCAGAGGCCGCGCATTCCACCCCAGGGCATGATCTTATCCCGCCACGCTCTATGAGCGATGTTTGGCTGGACTGAGCGACCTATTCAAGGTTGCAAATGACACAGCTGCGTGGATCGTATGCTCCAACAGAGGGGCATCACGAATGAGGTGAATGCTCCTTGGGGCAGCAGCGTCATGGTTTCAGGGCCAGTCAGACAGGGGTGACGCGACACGGCACCTAGCCCCGAAGGCGTTTTTCGAGGAGCGGCGTTTTTACAGGTGAAACACGACATTATGCAGCGTGTGAAACCGCAACTCTGCGTAGGCCTTTCCCGTGGCCCCAAGCGCACCAGACTGATCGACGTCCGACGATCATGAAGACGGCTGGATCGGTGTCGCGAGCCAGGATTGATTGCCAGGTCCGTAAATCGCGGGTTGATGGCGTTGGATCGTCGACAGGATGCGTATGCCATTCGCCGACATAGGTGTCCGTGCCGCTGGTGCTCTGCCAGGCGGCAAGGGCTGCAGCTTGGTGGCCGGAATCCTTACGATCGAACAGGTTGGATCGACGCACGTCGCTCGGCAGCGGCGTCGTGCACGCTGTGATTTCGATGTGTGGCCCGCGATGGCTGCCGATGAAGATGCCTCCCGCTTCCAGACCGATCTCGACCTCGGTCACGTAGGTTGCAATGGCTACCTCGACGGCCGATGCGAGCAGGATCAATCGGCGTTCATCGACCTGGAAGATCACGCGGTGGGACCGCAGGCCGGACATGTGTCGATTGGGGCGGGGCTCCCCGGTGGAACGGCGAGGCCGCGCTTCGTATCGAGGGTGAGTGACCGAAAACGATCGCCTGGATCGCCGTTCGCCCAATCGAGCACGAGGTCACAGGCGAGAGCTGCCGCGGCAACGGATCGCGAAACCGGAAAAGGGATGTAATCGGCGTCTCCGCATGAGACGTTGGCGACGGTCTCGGTTACGACCCCCGGTCGTAGCGCGGGAAACTGGGGCGGCCCGGCCAAAGACGGTTTGAGACATTTCAGGCAGGCCCGGTCTGGATCGCCGGTCAGGAGGCATTGAGCAACCGCACCGTTGCCGACCAACCAGACGAAGAGATTTGGCAGCTGCTCTGGTCGAGCGCGGACGGCGCGCTCGTTCAGAGCGAGCGACAGCGCTTCCTCGCCGGTGGCGTCGATCACGAGATCGTATCGCGCCCATGGCAGCGCCAGCGCGAGAACGTCGCCGCCGTGGCCCTCGATCGCTAGGGGTGGCAACTGCTCCTTGAGAAAGGCTGCGCAAGCCTCGGCTTTGTTTTCTCCGAGGAACGGTACACCGAGGACGTGCCGTCCAAGATTGCCACTCTTGAGTACGTCGGGATCGACGAGCGTCAGAGATCCGCGACCGGCTCCGGCTCCGCACTGGGCGAGCTGCTGCGCGAGGAAGCCGCCGATGGTGCCGCAGCCAATCAGCAGGATCTTCTTGCCGGCGAGGTTCTTCATACCGCCGAGATTCCGACCGAATAGATAGGCCTCATCGACATGGACACCGGCAAAGCGGTCGACCGGGGTCAGGGTCCGCTGACGCGCCATAATGTGCAGCAGTCGCTGACGTCGGTTTTGGAGGAACTCCGGTCTGCGCAGGTGTCGCGGAACGTCGATCTGATAGCAAAACAGGCCGTTGGGCGCACGGACGAGGACGGCGGCCGTGTGACCGGACTTCGTGCGCAGAACCGTCTCCAAACAGCCGTCAAGATCCGGGGCAATGCTTTTGAGCCACGTATTGAGCGCGGGCAGTGTCGTCGGCGGCCATGTGTCGTCCGCCGAGAAGGTCAGTGGCTGATCGACAATGACCACGAGTACCGGTTGTCCGAGGTCCCCTCGCCGCCCGGTATATCGATCGAGTCCACCGAACCACGTCCGTCCGGTCGTCACGATGAGAACGTCCCGCTCTCTACGGCCGAGCCGCACGGCGCAAATGCGTGCCGGTCCGGAATAATTCACCGGGAGATCGACGTAGACGAATGTGGTGCCCCAGTAGGCATTGAACTCGTCCGCGAAATCGGCGTCCGAGCGTCCATCAATGGCGTCCCGAAGAACGGCCTCAGCTTGATCGAGGCATTGCAGAACGGTGCCGCCGGGATCGTAACGGTCGAGGACGACGCTCCCCTTTGCATAATAGCAGATCGACCGGTCGACACCCTGCAGGTGCGGAAGCATACGATCCGGCATCACATAACCGGGGTCGATGCGGATGCGTGGGTATTTTACGAAATCGAAGTCGGTCACTTCGATAGCGATAGGGATCGCAGCGGCGTGTCTTTCGAGCACGCCGGCGTAGAACGGAGAGCGCGAAACCGGAGCCATGCGCATGAAACCGCGCTGCCCGAGGGCGTCGTGGACTGCGTGGCGTGCTGCGGTCCTGTCGTCAGCCACTTTGCGAGCGCCCAACTGGACGGGCGGGGACGTACGTCTTAGGTTGCGCGGCGACAATCGCCTCGGCTCGCACGGGGATGCTCACGAGATCCGGCCGGTCCGGCAGTCGGGGTCCGAACGCCGCACGCATCAGCGAGATCGCGCTCTGCTTCTCGTCGCACGCTTCCACCGCCTCCCGAAGGCGATCACGCAGTGCCTCGGCGGCCGCAGCTGTTCGAACCCGCTGCTCGGGCGACATGCGATTGAGGTTCTCGTCCTTGCTGGCCGGATTGGGCATGTCTTGGCCCAGCATGGCCGGCAGTCGCGTGACGATGCTCAAGAGGCGTTCATCCTCGCGTTCGGCTAAGAAAGGCCGGCGAATAGCCTCGTAGGCACTCCACACGCAGGCCATGAGCATGATCGAGGAGAGCTTGTCGTGGTCGAGGTGGTGGTGATCTCGCCAAGCCTTCATGTAGCGGCAGTCGCGCCGAAGCCGTTCGCCGTAGATATCGACAGCGTCAAGGAACCACTTGTGGATCTTGCGCGGGTCGGACGCGACCCAATCGTCGTCGCGGTGCGCGAGCAGAACCGCGTTCGAGGGGAGATCCTCCCAGCGTTTCGGAGCGTGATCGTGGGCCTTCTCCATTCGCTGCGCACGGGCTTCCAGCAACGCGAACTGTTGATCGGGAATGGCGTAGAGGGGGATGTCGACGTGGGCGTCGAGTGCGATCTCAAGGCGCACGCAGGTTGGCTTCTTGATGAGGGTCCAACCCTCGGTCTTCGCGAGTTCACCCAGGATCGTGTCGACGAATTCAAAGAATTGTTTCGCCGCCTTCGACGGTCGCTCACCCGTAACGAACGATAGCGGTAGATAGCAGCCGTCGTCGAGATCCTTTTGCTGGCTCGGTGGCCATGCGGGATCGTTGAGCGTCCGGTAGCTGCTGCTGCCTTGCGTGAAGAACCGGGGCTGTACGTCTGCGTCGAAGCGCTCCCGGGACGCCGCGCTGAAGGCGACGCGCAGGGACGCGCGGATTTTCCCTTTGGCCTCCTTCAGATCGCTATCCTCCGCTTTGAGGTTTACGAGGAAGGTCTCGGGATCGGTCGTGGTGTGCAAAAGTTTGGAGACATTCGCCATAGTGGCTCCTCGGCGACGACCAATCGAGCGTTGCTGTGCGGATGGATGGGATATCGCTAGGGTTGAGATTAAGCGATTCGCGGAACGGATCAAGAACCGGCGGGGTTTTCGTTCACAATGACGTTTCAAATCCTGTGCCTGAGTGGCGGCGGCTACCGCGGCTTGTTCACCGCCGAAGTGCTCGCCCAGTTGGAAGGGCAGGCGGGTCGGCCGATTGGTGAGTGCTTCGATCTCATCGCCGGAACATCGATCGGCGGCATCATCGCCCTCGGTCTCGGCCTCGGTCACCGTGCGAGTGCGATCCGCGACGCTTTCATCAAAAACGGCTCAGCGATCTTCCCGCCCCAGCGTCCGCCGAGGACCGGGCTGCTTGGCAAATGGGACAGCTACCGAGCCTATGTGGGCGGTCCGAAGTACCAAGCTACCGCGCTTCGGCAGACGGTGAAGGGAATCGTCGGTGAGGAGACCCTGTTAGGAACTGCGCGGACACGTATTCTGATACCGTCGGTGAACATGACCGAAGGTCGTGTTCAGATGTTCAAGACACCGCATCATCCGACCTTGACCAGGGACCAGCACCGCAAGGTCCTCGAAATCGCAATGGCGACCTCGGCGGCCCCGACATTCTTCCCGCTCGCGACGGTCGGTAGCAGCCTCTACGCCGATGGCGGTCTCGCAGCGAACTCGCCGGACGCCTGCGCCGTGCATGAAGCCGTGCATTTCGCGGGGCAGAACAGGGAGGACATCCGCGTGCTCAGCATCGGTACGACGTCGTCGAATTTTGGCCTGCCCAGGTCGTTGGGTGCCGATTTCGGTCCTGCAGACTGGATCACGAACGAGCGGCTTGTTTCGACGGTCTTCGGCGTACAGCAGCAGCTCGTCGACTTCATGCTAAAGCACGATCTGAAGGATCGATACTACCGGATCGACACCTTGACGTCAGCGGAGCATGCCAGCGACATTGGCTTAGACGTTGCAACCGAGCACGCGCAAGGTACGCTGATCGCTCTTGCGGAGGGATGCTATCAGCGCGCCTGCACGGCTCCGCAAGTGATCGAGGCACTCGCGCACCGTCCGGTAAAGGCCGCATTCGTCCGAGACTGATAGCCTTCGGGCGCACCATGCCTCGACGCGGGATCAACGCGCGGCGGCTAGGTAGGAGCCCCAGCGAGGTCGAAGTGAGCTATCTGCCGTCTGGCGTCGTCTGCACGCTGACCGCGGCTCTAGATGAGATTTAGGGCCGGTGATGATCGCCGTGATGGCACTGCGGGGTTGCGGTACGACGGACGGAATGCGTGGGGCCTAGGACGGGTCGGGCGATGTGCGTTTGTGTTCCCTGCCGCCCTCGATCATCGAGCGGATCCGCGCGGCCATAGTTCGATGGCAAAAGGCTTCGTCAGGACCGCGATGCCGGGTGCAAGCTGTCCGTTTCCCAGGATGGCATTCTCGGCGTAGCCTGTGATGAACAGCACGTGGCGATCGGGCCGGCCGACGCGGGCCGCATCGGCCATCTGCCGGCCATTCATCCCGCCGCGCAGGCCCACGTCCGTGACCAGCAAGTCGATGCGCACGTCCGATTGCAGCACCTTGAGGCCGGCCGCGCTGTCGCCGGTCAGAAGGTTCAGCAGGATCGTCGAGACGGCTGCACACGATCTGCACGAAGTTCCTGACACCGTGCACGGATCGTCCCTCAGGGATGCCTGAGACGATCGCATTCTGCGCCGGTGAGCTGTCGACGTCATCGTCGCCCCAAGATGCCATGGGGTGAGGCGGCGGCTGGCTTCGCCGCCAGCGTGCCTGCGCTAGGCGGCCTCCCAACTTGCAGAGGCCGACATGACATCCCCCTCCTTGAGCGCACCCACGCCGACGATTTCCCATCCCGGTCCCAAACTCGTGCTCGCCGCCGTCGTCGCCCTGATCGGCGACCGCCTATTCTACGTCCACGCCTTGGGCATTTCCCTGGTCGTGTTTTTGGCGGCAATCGCAGCTGCGGCCCTGGTGGCTGTAGGTTCACGGCTACACTGGCTTCGGTATGCCGTCGCACTCATCCTACTGATCGCGGGCCTCGCCCCGCTCGTGGAAAGCGTCAGTCTGCTGTCCCTTGGCTTCGGTGTCGTTGGTTTAGCCCTGTCGGTCGCCATTCTGACGGGTAGCCTGGAAGGCGGTGTAGCCAGAACGGTCAAGGCGGCAGCTGGGATCGTTCTGGCCGGCCCGTTCAACCTGCCCGCGGACCTGTACGACGTCGCGCGCCGGACCATCGAAAGCCGGCGAGCTCCGCGAGCAGCGGTTCTGATTGGCTGGCTCATACCGCTCGCGCTCTGCGCCGTCTTCGCCGCGTTGTTTGCTACGGCCAACCCGGTCCTCGTGGGCTGGGTCGTGGACATGCCGTGGTCGGTCCTGATCCCGCGTCTCGATCTGCCGCGCACTCTGCTTTGGCTCTGCCTCCTGGCGGTCGTGTGGGCCTTCGTCGCTCCGCGCGGATCGGGGCGACTGGACGTAGCAGGCGCAGCGCTCACGCAGTCCCCGTCGGCGGACGTCGCACCTGTGCTCTCAGGTGTGCTCGACTCAACAGTGGTTTTGCGCTGCTTCGTCCTGTTCAACCTGCTCTTCGCCGTGCAATCGGCCACCGACGTGGCCTATCTCTGGATCGGGTTCGCCTTGCCCCCTGGCGTGACCCACGCAGCCTATGCGCACCGTGGGGCCTACCCCCTGATCGCGACCGCACTGCTCGCGGCAGCTTTCGTGCTCATCGCTTTGCGTCCCGGCGGCGTTGGCGAGCGCTCGTCGGCGATCCGCATTCTCGTCTGCCTGTGGATCGGTCAGAACGTTCTGCTGGTCACCTCGGCAATGCTGCGGCTCGACCTCTACGTCGAGGCCTATGGGCTGTCGCTCCTGCGCCTCGCGGCCCTGATCTGGATGGCGCTCGTCGGTGTCGGTCTCGCGCTGATCCTCGCCCGCATCATACTTCGACGCGGCAACGGTTGGCTCGTCGGAGCCAACGCCCTGGCACTAGCCACCACATTATACGCCTGCGCGTTCGTCAATTTTCCCGGCACAGTGGCGGACTTCAATGCGGCGCATCGGCTCGACGCAGGGCAAGCGTTCGATCTGCCGTACGCAGCGAGCCTCGGGGCTGCAGCGATCCCTGCCATTGATCGCGTGCTGGCCGATGGCGATGGACCTCTCACGGTGGACGCTCGCCAATGGCGGTGGAGGCTTGCCGCCACCCTCCGGCAGCGGATGGGAGATTGGCGCGCCTGGACATTCCGTGACCAGCGTCTTCTGAACTACCTTGCCGCGCATCCTGACGCGCCAGTTCCGGCGCGGTGAGCTTCCAATCGATCAGCACGGCACGCCAGACATGAACCGCAGCATCCTCGTCGTCGACGACGATCCGCACATCCGCGAAGTAATCTGCTTCGCGTTGGGCAAGGCGGGACACGTGACCCAAGCCGCCGATGGAGGCGAGGCGGCGCTAGCCGAGTTCGACCGGCAGCCGCCGCGCCTCATCGTCCTCGACGTCGGGCTACCGGGCATCGACGGTTTGGAGGTTTGCCGCCGGGTACGACGAAGTTCCGACGTGCCGATCCTGTTTCTCTCGGCTCGCGACGAAGAGATCGACCGGGTGCTCGGGCTGGAGATTGGTGGAGACGACTACGTCACCAAGCCGTTCAGCCCGCGCGAACTCGTCGCCCGGGTCGGCATCATCTTGCGGCGGGTCGAGGGACAACGTTCGGTCATGGAGGGCGACGGGGTCCTGCGCCGCGGTAGCCTCGTTCTAGATCCACCGCGGCACGCAGCGGCCTACGGCAGCGTCGCCTTGGCATTGACGGCGGTCGAGTTTGCGATGCTTCGGGCGCTCGCCGTGCGTCCTGGTCACGTCCTCAGCCGAGACCAGCTGATGGATGCCGCCTATAGCGGGCGCGTGCATGTCTCGGACCGCACAATCGACAGCCATGTCCGAAACCTCCGCGCGAAGCTGGCCGCGGTCGGCTGTAGCGACGCGATCGAGACCATACACGGCGTCGGCTTCCGCCTCGGACCATGCGGTGCGCGGGCGTGAGCGCCAAGAACATTGTCGCGCGAGCGCCGCGGGAAAAGTGGCGGCCGACACTCGGCCTCGTCGTTCTGGCGCTGCTGCTGTCTGTGGCAGCCCTACCGCTGCTCGGCTTGTCCTTCGTGCGACTGTACGAGAACCAACTCGTGCGCCAAGCCGAGGGCGAGCTGATCGGCCAGACCATGGTGTTAGCGACCGTGATCGCGCGCGAGATCGCCACGGATCCTGCGCGCGACATGTTGCTCGGCCCGGTCGTACCGAAGGCGGATCCGGCCGCGATCGAGCCGGCGCTGGATCTGACCACCGACCCCATCCTCGGTCGCCGCCCGAGCGCTGCCGACGCCCCGAGCCTCTCACTCGCCCCCGCGGCCCTGGGCACGCGCCTCGCTCCGCTCCTACCACCCATCCGAGCCGTCACGCTCGCCGGCTTTCGCGTCCTCGACCGCGACGGCATCGTTCTCGCCGGCGGTGACGAGGTCGGTCGCTCGCTAGCGGGTGTCGAGGAGGTCGCCACGGCACTGCAAGGGCGATTTCGGGCGGTCATGCGGGTCCGCATTTCGAAACATCCACCACCGCCCCTGTACGCGATCAGCCGCGGCACCAGCGTGCGGGTGTTCGTGGCGATGCCAGTGCTGGTGGATGGCCGCATCGCTGGGGTCGTGTACGCGTCGCGCACGCCCGACAACGTCGTGCGGCTGCTCTACGGCGAGCGCGGCAAGGTCGTCCTTGCGTTACTGATGGTGATGGTTTTGACAGGGACCGTTGCCCTCGTCTTCACCCGGGCGATTGGTCGGCCGATCACGGCCTTGAAGGCGCGGGCCGCGGCGATCGGGCAAGGTGCGCCGGTCACCTCCGCCCCCGAGGCCCGGTTCGGAACGCGCGAGATCGCGGCACTCGCTCATAGTTTCGAGACGATGGCACTGCGCCTGCGCGAGCGCTCGGACTACGTCGCGACATTCGCCAACCACGTCTCGCACGAACTGAAGACACCGCTCACTGCGATCCAAGGGGCGGCCGAGCTACTTCAAGAGGATGAGGATGGGCTGGGGTCGGCGATGAGTATGGCCGAGCGGCGGCGGTTTCTTGCAAACATCGTAGCGGACGCCAATCGTCTAAACGCCTTGCTGCGGCGGCTGCGCGAACTCGCCCGCGCCGAAACTGCCTCACCTGCCGGGCATACGACTTTACGGGAAATTACGGCGGATCTGATCGCCCGTTTCGCGAAGATCGAGATCCGCGCCGAGGGTACGCTTGAGCAGCTGTTGCCGCTGTCGCCGGAGGATGCCGGCATCGTGTTCGGGCATTTGGCCGACAACGCAGCTCGGCACGGTGCATCGACCCTGCGGCTAGATGTGACGATCGCCGGTGACATGCATTGCGTACGCATCGTCGACGATGGTCGCGGGATCCCGATCCGCGACCGCGAGCGGGTGTTCGAGCCGTTCTACACCACGCGACGGGTGGATGGGGGGACCGGCATGGGGCTGAGCATCGTTCGAGCGATCCTGCAAGGACGTGGCGGATCAATCGCGGTCGTACCGGTAATACAGGGGACGGCGTTCGAAATCAGGCTGCCCCACCCTTCGAAGACTTAGGACGGTCTGCTTATCGCTCGCGGGTTTGAGAATGTGAACTTGCGGGCTGCGAGGTAGCGGCCCGTTCACAAAGAGCAACGAACCCGATCCCGGCAACGTAGGCCACGAGGTTCCAAACCGAGAAAATACGCCCGAGGAGCAATGCTCCCGGTAAGGTCAGCCGGAACGCATCGAGCCAAGGTTCGTGGTAAAGGCGCAGCATTTCAGTGCCGAGCGCCATGCAGCAGGCTAAGCATACCGTAGCCGTGATCGACTGGCTGGCAAGAAGCGCGGCGCAGAGGCAGTAAATCATGGCTGCCCACAGAACGGAGCCGCCGTACTTGAGCGCGAGGACATTGAGGCCGAGGGGGACCAAACGCCAGATAAGGCCGACGCTGATTAGGACGAGCGCGATGCCGAACCAGGTCAGGCGTGATCGCCCGCGCTGATGACGAACGGTGAAGGTTCGCAATGGATGATCACCTATGTCCGCGACGAGTATTCGATATATATATTCGGCGCATCAGCGCGGAGGTTCAGAGTTGCCCGCGGCTGCTAAGTTTGGCCTCGCTCTATGATGCCTTCATACGGTTTTCAAGTGGAGTGACGCGACGCCCCATCAGCTGCATGCCGGTCTCGAATGGAGGTCTCATTTGCTCAGGTGCGGTGCGTGGCTGGCGTCTGTGTTGCGGGGAGGGCTAGTAATCCAAACCCGACGCTTGGTACCCACCTGCGAAGTCTGCAACGGGTTGATTTCCGCCGGTCCGCTTTCGGACCGCAACGAACGTGAGCAGACGTTGCCGCCGCGCCCGTTCACGACCCTTCTCGGACCCTGGGGAGGTCCGCTTCCAGGCTGTTAAGGTAGAGGCCAACATCCGGGTTGGTTGGTCTTCCGCCGGTCTGCTTTCGGGCAGTAATCGATAGAAGCGGACGTCGCTCGCGTGCCCGCTCACGACCCTTCACGGACCCTCAGATCGTCTGCTTCTTGGCCGTCGGGGGGCCGGCATCTCGATCCTGCAGCGCACGCCGTCTTGACCATCCATCTCGCCGACCCACGGCCGCTGCGCCGCCGCCGGTGGCAACACGCTGATGCTGGAGAGCTTGCCCGACAGACGACGCGCCCTTTGAGAGCGCGCCGTCTGGCCCACTCTAGGCTGCGCGCACCGTCGCGAGGAAACGGCCAACCTCGGCGGCTAGGTGCTCAGACTGATGCGACAGCTCCGAGGCCGCCCCCAGCACCTGGTTCGCTGCCACGCCCGTCTGCTCCGCAGCTCCAGCAACGCCCGAGATGTTGCTCGTCACCTCACCAGTCCCCATCGCGGCGCGGCTGACATTGCGGACGATCTCCTGAGTGGCAGCTCCCTGCTCGTCGACCGCGGTGGCGATGGCAGTCGCAACCGAGCTGATCTCACGGATCCGCCCGGTTATGCCGTCAATCGAGGCGACGGCTTGGCCGGTGGAGGCTTGGATCCGCGCGATCTGCCCGGAGATCTCGCTTGTGGCTTTTGCGGTCTGTTCCGCCAACGCCTTCACCTCGGACGCCACCACTGCGAAGCCCTTGCCGGCGGCCCCCGCACGAGCAGCCTCGATGGTCGCATTCAGAGCGAGCAGGTTGGTCTGCCCGGCGATACCCGAGATCAACCCGACAACGTCGCCGATGCGCGACACGGCGGTCGAGAGCTCGTGCACCAGGACGCCGGTTTGATCGGCATCCGCGACGGCCGCGCGGGCGAGCTCCGCAGAGCCGGCGACCCGACGGCCGATCTCCTGAACCGAAGCACCCAGCTCTTCGGCTGCCGCCGCCACCATGTTGACGTTGGCCGCAGCTTCCTCAGCCGCCATCGCTACCGAAGTCGAATTCGAAGCGGTCTGCGCAGCGGTGCCCGCCATGGTGCGTGCCGTCGCCTGCATCTCGCCGGCTGCGGCATCCACCTGGGCCACGATCCCGTTGACCGTCGTCTCGAACGCCCGCGTCGTCGCATCGATCTGCTCGGCCTGACGCACCTTGCGCGCTTGCTCGACTGCGCGCTCCTCCGTCAGACCCCGCGCCGCCAAGGCGTTGTCCTTGAACGTGCGAACGGCGCGGGTGATGTCGCCAACCTCGTCCTGCTGCCGCGTCTCGGGCACCATGACACTGAGTTCGCCTTGCGCGAGCTTCAACATCACGGCGGTCAGTGGGCGAAGCGGGCGAATGGCGCGGTAGGCCCAGATCGCGAAGCCGCAGCCGACAAGGGACGCGATCGCGCAAAGCGCGAGCATCAAAAGGGTGAAGGCATGGGACACTGCGCGGACGTCGGCACCGGTGGCCTGGTTACGGGCCTCCTGGAGGTCGATGAAGCGGTTGATGCGCGCCAGCCACTCGGCGAATGCCGGCCGGGCGTCTTGCATGAGCATCGTCCGAGCTTTGCCCGTGTCGCCTGCCTGCTGACTTTCGATGACGTTCTTCATCAGAGGCAAGGTCTTCGCCTCAGTTTGCTTGATATCCCCGAGGATCGCGCGCTCCTCGACCGAGGTATCGGGTCGTTCGGCGAACATCTGGTCCATGCTCGTCGCCGATCGCGCATAAGCTTCGGTCAGGCGCTTGATATCGGCCAACACTGCCTCACGGCCGGACTGATCGGCGACAAGCGTAAAATCGCGAAGACTGATCGCTCGATCGTGCACGCTGCCACGGAAATTGATCGCGTAGCGCTGCTTGACCGAGTTAAGATCATTGATTTCTTTGAGCTTTTCGTCGATATTTTCGACCTGCACGATGCCGTAGCCGGTCAGAACAACCATCATCGCCAGCAAGACGACGTAGCCGGTCACAACCTTTGTGCTAAGTTTGAGTTTTGTCACGTTGATCCCCGCCCCAAAAGCAAGCCCGGGAAATCTAAGCCAGACACCTTAACTATTCTGCCGACGCTGAACCTCTATCATCAAACGATTTTTCAATGCAACTCTAGGCAGCAATCCTGCAGTGTACAGCTACCGTTCTGCGGCGCTCGCCTTCATGATCGTAGCGTTGATGCCGTCCGCTATGAGGCTGCTTTTGAGCTGAGCCCATGTTGATGCGGAAAACCGCCGCGCGCGTAGTCGCTCAAACGTCCGGTCCCGGAGCACCAGGGCTGAGTTGCAAACGACCAGGTTGGGTCGGTAGCCGAATGGCGGCTTGGGGTGGTTTTCTGACCGTCTGCTATCGAGCGACAGCTACATCGAAGCAGACGTCACCACTACGACCGGAGACCTTCAACGATGCTTCCTCGTCTGGTTCACGAAGGTGGCAAGAGCGTCGATGACACCAGGGGCGAGCGGGAGGTTCGCATCCTGATAAGTCGTAGCGTTCGCAGCTCTGTCATCCGACGTCACCGCTTTGAGGACATGATTGGTATCTGGCAGCAGGACGATCTCGGTATCTGGCCGAGCCTGATGTAACCGCTCCGCGTCTGTGAGACTGACCTGAATGTCGCGAAGGCCCTGAAGGATGAGCACCGGACCGTCATAGGCGGCGATGAGCTTGGTGGGATCGAGCGCGAACAGACTGATCAGGAAACCCTGCACCTCGGGTTGGAACAGCGGGCGCAACGCGGGATGGATGCCGTCGGCTGTGACTTTCTCCCCGCGCTCCAGCTGGGCGATGATAGAACCAGCCTGCTCGCGGATCGGCGCGTTGGCAGGGTTGGCGGCGAGCTGTTCGCGAAGGACGTCGCCGGCTTTGCGGCCGGGCGCGGACACGAGGAGAAGCCCGCAGATGTTCTCGGGCCGCTGGGCCGCGAGCATGGTCACCAAGCCACCTTCGCTGTGACCGAGCACCCAAACACAGGCGGCCCCCGTCTTCTCGCGGATGGTAGCAGCCCACAGACGGACGTCGGCGGCATAATCCTCCATGGTCACGGCATTGGCGTCCGGGACAGCTTGGGCACTCCCGAACATGCCGCGCTTGTCGATCCGCACGCTTCTGATCCCACGCGCTGCGAGCCCCTCTGCGATCAGCCGATAGGAGGAGGCTCGGACGCCGAGGGGATTGTTGCCGTCGCGGTCAGTTGGGCCTGAACCGGGGACGATTAGAACGACGGAAGCGTTCGGATCAGAGGGGCCGAGCAATGTTCCAGAGAGTGGCCCACCGGGACCAGCCGCTTCGATCACCCCAGGGCTGCTCATCGGCGCGGCTTCCAATTTCAAACCAGCGAGGAACGGTATTCCGATCAGGAGATAGAACCTCGTCCACATCCGCATTGCGATACCGTGGGGTCCGAGGTGTACATGCTAGAGGATGTATGCCGACCATCTCCTAAGCATTCGTTCGGGGAACCGTGGAATGACCGCTTTCGGGTAGCGCCAGCAATTGGCGGCGTGGCAGACATGGGTCGGGGACGGAACGTCCGCTTCCGGGCGAAGGGTCTGGGTCTGCTCCCCACCCCTTAGCAGACCATCAGGTTGCTATGCGAGGATGCACACAAGCGCCCGATCTGCCGGGTGCGTCAACGTTCGGCCAGGTCAACGTGACACCTCTTTGCTTAGCCAAGCTCCCCCTCGAAATACACACCAGTGCGATCCGCCAATACCTTTTTGCGATCTTCATGCTTGCGGGAGGCGCGTGCGGCATGATCGTAGTCGCTGCCGCTATATCCCTGCTGATCTGGCATCCTTTGGAGAAGGTCACTTGGCTTCTAGCCGTAAGCGGCCTCCCTGCGGCCTTTTTCTTACAGCATTCGGTTCCATCACCGCCTGGAATTGCCTAAAAGATGCCATGCGGCCAGCCCCCGTGCTGATCGTTCGTGAGAATGGAGTCGAAGATCGTTTTGCCGAGGCTGTGGTCCCATGGTCGGAAGTCGCGCAAGCGCGCATCGTCTACGTTCGCGGTTCCTTAAACCACGTTCGCCTCAACCTTCGGACGCCACTCAGCGCCCGACAGAACCGGTTCCGCTTTGGACAATGGCACAGCCGACCGATGGTGTTCTGTGTCCCTTTGGTCCTACTGGACCTCAAGCCTCACGAACTCGCTCAAGTCGTTGCCACTCTAGTCAAAGCTCATGGCGCAGAGGTCTCAGCACAGGGAGGCCCAATGCTGCCTATCTCAAATGTGCATCTCGTAGAAGCGGGACGCCCGCTTCGGGGTGAAAGGCCATAGTCTGCTATCCACCCTTCCCGAACGTTCCGTGCGGTACCAGACGTTAGATCTGCAATTGGTATTCAACCCGCCTCGCGAACCTGCTCCGCGGCCCGATCGATAGCGTCCACGACCTCGCGCGGGGCGAGATGCTGGATCATGTGGCCCATGCCCGGAACGACGACGAGTTCGCTGTTCGGCAGTTCACTGTGCAGTCGCTTGGACTGCCGATCGACGTCGGCGACTTGATCGTCGCCGCCAACGATGATCACCACAGGGAGGGTCAGGTCGCGGTAGTGCTGCTTGATCTCGACGGTGACGGGCGTCATCAGCGCAGCGTCCTCCGCCGAGGCGCGCAGCTGCAACGGGCGCAGCATCATCGCCTTCGGGAACTCTCGGTCGAAGCGGTCCGTGACCGCAGCCGGCGCGAACATCGCCTTGATCAAGGCGGGCTGCATGAGCCGCCCAAGTACGGGCGATACCGTATGGCGCATCAGGTCGCCTATGCCGGGGATTGCCACCGGTGACGTGAGCAGCACGTCGGCACGCAGCGTTGGATAATAGGACCCGGAGGCCAACACGAGGCTGCGGACGAGTTGCGGTGCCTGGAGTGCCAACGCGACCGCCACCAGCGCACCCCACGAGTGCCCGAGCACGACGGCCTGTGTGACGCCGAGCTGCTGGAGCGCTTTTTGGAACAGCGTGGCGTGGGCGCGTGGCGTCCAGAGGCCGCGTGGGCGATCGCTGTAGCCGTAGCCGGGTCGGTCGATGATGATGACCCGATACCGCTCGGCGAGGTCGTCGACGATGCCGCTGACCAAAAAGTCTTGGATCATCATGCCGTTGCCGTGGATCAGCACGAGAGCCGGTCCGCGTCCGCGCTCGACATAGTGCAGTCGCACGCCATCGACGGTGAGAAACGCACCGATTGGTGGGGTCTCGTGCTCGGCGTCCCGCGTCTTGGCAGCCGTATAGAGCGCCGAGGCGGCGAGCGCGGCCGCGGACCCGACGAGCGTCGGTGCGAGCCAGCGGCCCGTGGTGGAATGGCGTGTCATGCGGGGATCCTGTTGGATTGCGGGACATGCTCCACGATCGGTTGGATCGCTCCGAAGTCATGCGGTGGGGACCCCGTCGGTACGGGGTCGTTGCGCGGCTCTACGGCAGTGCGCCGATCATGCCTTTTGCTTCGGTCATCGTGTCCTCGCACGCACGCTGATGGCCTTGGCGATCCTCTGCGACCGCCTGTTCGAGGAGGCGTCGGGCATCAGCCACGTGCGCCGAAGTGGAGATCATCGCGGCATCGCTGGGTTCGCCGGCCGGCGCGGTGGCGAGGGCCTTCGGCGAGTGGCTGCTGCGGAGGGCATGCCCGTCCTGAAGTCCGGTGACTTGGACGGCACCAGCACTGTCGAGGCGGCGTTCGATCGTGCCGATCTGCTCGGCGCAGGAACTGGCGTGAGCCGGAAGTTGGGTAAGGCCGAGTAGAACGGCCGAAGCCGCTAGGGAGAGTTCGAGGCGCATGGGGATATCCTGTGGGCTGCCGGGCAGCGGTCGGCAACGCAACAGGGGCCGCGCAACGCGAGCGTTGCCGGGCTCAGGCGTCCCCGTCTTGGGCGAAGAGCTCTTCAAATTGTTGCGATGCAATATGACAACGACCGATCGGACCGAATGATCCCCTCTGGCCGAAGAAACCTCGAGGCGGTGATCGTGCCGTGGCCGAGGGCGCACGCCGCCGGAACCGGGGCGCGATGAATCACGTGCACAAGCGACCACTCCTCAGATTGACGGCATCGATACCTGCTATCGATAGGATCTGTTTGCTTCATGTTGCAGTGCAGCGCATTTTTTTGTCATAGGCCGGGGCGGACCCGGCGTTCAAGGGAAGATGATCATGACCATGCGCGCCTTTGTTCTCGCCGCGCTCGCCGTCGTTCCGGCTTTCGGTTCGGCCCTGGCCGGCGAGCGGATCGACTTCACGCCGCCGCTCTATCGCGAGCAGGCGCGTCCGACCGCTTCCGTCCGGCCGGCGACCGAGATCACGACCACGCCGAGCCTGGTGCAGGCGTCGTCGGAGGCTCCGCGCCGCATCGTCGAAGCAACAGCCCGCTAAGATGTGATTGAACGGGATGTCTGAGCCGCATGTGTGAAGCGAAATCCTCTCTCGTAGATAGGCCATGCCTGCTTTGACGATCGCTTCTGTTCTCGCCCTGACCGCCGTCGCTGGCCTCGGCCAGGCGGAAGCCAAGGGCTGCATCAAGGGTGCTGTCGTCGGCGGCCTCGCCGGTCACATGGTCGGGCATGGCATCGCCGGTGCGGCCGCTGGCTGTGCCGTCGGTCGTCACCAGGCCAACAAGGCGACGACCACGAATACGGTGCCGACTTCGACCGCTCCGGCGACCACGACAACGACCTCGCGCTCGTACTGACCGTTCGAAGGGTCTTGTAGTCTGGAAAAGGGCCCGGCGTATGGCCCGGGCCTTTTTCTATTAGGTTGCCACCACAGACCTATGGTCAGGATATTTAGTTGTGTCGGATCGCTTCGCGGTCTGGGGCCGACGACCGGTCACAGAGGCTCTTCGGTCCTGAGCATCAGCGCGTTTAGAGCCGAACATCATCCTGTCGCATCCGGCCGCTCATCTGTGCGTAGCGGCCGATACATCGGGACGTCACAGATGGCACAGGGAAACGGCATGCGCAGCGCAGTCATCTCGGTGATCTCGGCCACGATAGCGATCGCACTGAGTGCACCGGGTCGCGCCGGCGAGGGCCCATCGGTGTGTCGGCTGGACCAATCGGGTGCACCCTATTCGCTCACGTTGACGACGAGCGCGGGCGAACTGGTGGTCGATGCTGAGCGCCGCGGTGATACGGTCCTCATCGATGGGGGGTGGGCGTCGGGCCGCACGTATCATCTTGACCGTCGCAACGGGTTCGACGTCCGCTATCAGAGCAGCAGCCGATCAATCGAGACGGTCTTTCCCGAAGGCCTGACAGACATCTCGATCGCGGCGGCTAAGCCGAGTGAGTACCGCGCAACCAGCATACTTCTGTGGGATGGCAAGGTGACCGAGGTCCTGCGCCCGGTCACGAAGGCCACGTATCTCGGCGAGGAGCCTGTGCGCGTCGGCGCGTGTACGTTCCAGACCATCCACCTCGTCGAGGAGCCGAAGGACGCCAAGCCGACCGATCCGGTCGTGACGACGCAGCGATGGTTCTCGCCCGGCCTGAACATGAACCTGCGCATGGTCTCGGATCGGCGTGAGACCGACGGCACGTCGAAGCGCGTGCTCACATCGGAGGCGGTGGCGATCGCCGAGCGGCCGGCGACCAGTCGCAGTGATGGGATACGCTTCGGTTCACCTTCCGCTGGGCCATGTCGTGGCCGAGCCGCTCGCCAACGCGCTGACGACATCGGTCAGAACGTCCAGTCCGGCTGCGATATCGGCAGGGTCGACGATCCCAAATGGCCTCCAACCGCCCCCATCCCGACACCGGATCAGTACCGATCCGATCGGTGCTAGCAAAGCCAGATTGATGTCGTCGGTCGTCGCGCTCTGGGCCATCCGCGCGATGGGGCGGCCAGACGCTTCTATGGCGCGTTCGAACACACACGGCCAAGGCGGTGCGGAAGCGATGAGCCAGGTGATCGCTGCCACGACACGACGAACAGGCTTACGCGCAATCTCATCCAGGGTATGCTTAATCAACGCACAAAAGCAGTACATTGACTATGGGAGCAGCCGTTAAAGCATTGGTCGTGACATTGCTTAGAGCGGTATTTATAATGATGTTCACTCCCTCAAGGTAGGATCGTACGTCGTGTATCGGTTGTGGTGTTTCGCAATCTGCATCCTGCTCGGACTGGATGAAATCAGCAGCGCCTATGCCGGGCCAAACGGTGAGTATCTACCAGCTGGATCAGCGCAGATAGAATCTAAATTTGATTACCAAAGCGGGAAGGAGGACGGGACATTTTACCTTTCCGTCAAAATGCCAGGGTCCTATGCAACGGCTCGTATTCGATGCAATCTACGCTTCGGTAAATACTCTGTGTTCAAAATGGATCGGCGCATATCAAACACCGGTATCACACAATATGTCTTTGGAAAATTTCACGTGCCTATGAAGCACCTCCTTGATGAAATGGAAACAAAACCTTTTCCTTATTTTGATGCTCATTGCAAAACGGGCCAAATCGTTGTGGCTACCCACCTGACGGCGAATATCGTGGGAGTACCACCGTCCGTGTTCGTGCAGAGCGTTGAACAAAATGAAAAGGGCAATATAAAAAGTTTGACGCTTGGGACTGCGGGCCGCCCGTTGTTGAACCATCCCAACCCTCGCATTGGTAGGAGCGAAATTTCTGCTATTGATAAAGATCATCCATTTTACACATGCGCGATATATTCGGAGGGAGGCTTAGTCGTTATTGCTGAAGCACATAGGGAATACGAGGGCGACGTTCCAGGCAAGTTAAAGATCAAGCTTGACCGCGCGATTGTTCGGTTTGATGGCATGCAATGCCAACTCGGCGGAGTTGATATCAATTAGATGAGCGCCTCCACTCACGTTTCGCTCTCAAACCCCGTTTCATAATGGGCAGAACAGCTTAGCTATTGGGTGAGCGGCGAGCATCGCAGGCGTTGGGAGAGTGTCTGACGCTCACCCAGGAACCCCGATGTGGACGCCCGCCGCCCGCGCCGAGCTTG